>JABMRH010000188.1 GCA_013202725.1 Desulfobacteraceae bacterium | reverse complement strand
GGGAATTGGTGGGGGGTCTCCCTTTGCTAAAGGGGGAATTGGGGAGGACTTTCCCTTTGCTAAAGGGGGAATTGGGGTGGTTTCTATTTTCAGTATGCCTCCATCGGGCATCGCCTGGATAGCATTTAGAACCAGGTTCCAGATTACCTGTCTTATCTCAGCCTTGTTACCATATATATTGGTCTGATTGCACAAATTTTTGATTACTTCGATATCTTCACACAATTCAGGATTAAAGCAAAGAGATTCAATGACATCATCTATAATGGCTTTAACGTCAATATCTTTTCGCTCAGACTGTTTGGGCCGCGCCAGAAGAAGGAAGTCTTTAACAAAGCCTTCAAGCCGATCCTTTCCACTCAAAATGATCTGCATGAGCCTTTTATCTGTTTCGTCCAGCCTTAAATCTTCGCTTAACATCTGAATAGGCCCGCTGATTGATGCAAGAGGGTTTCTTATTTCATGAGCAAGGCCTGCGGCCATTTCACCAACAAATGCAAGTTGTTTGTTTTTTTCAATCTGACGTTCCATTCCTTTAATAACCGTCAAATCCTGAAAGATTAGAATATTGCCGATTTTTTCCCTATTGCCGTCAACAAGAGGAGAAACAGAACAACCCAGTATCTTTCCTGAATCCGCGACCTCAAATCTGCTTCCCGGTTTCCATAGACCTTCTTTATTCAGCCTCCTTGAAAGAACAGGAAAGACATCATTAATCTTTTTATTTATAATTTCGGAACACAAAAAATCGGTGATCCTTTCAGCTTCGGTGTTAAAGGATTTTATATTCCCATGGAGATCGACTGTTAAAATACCTGTATTTACAGACTCGATTATACTTTTGTGCAACAAGTCAAGCTGATCAAAAGCGCTTTCCTTTTCCGTTAGAAGTTTTCTGGTCTTTTTTTCCTGTTTAACGGCAAAACTTGTCAGCAACGCAATAATATAAAAAGATATAATGTGGACAAAAATTCTCGAAAACACGTAACCTGCATCAAAGTCGTAATCATAACCCCATTGATATACCGGTTGAATAAAACCGTAATACTCCAGGTCAAGCAACAGCCCGTAAAATATGCTGCTGACCGAAGCTGAGATCAACCCTCCTCTGGCTGCCAGAAAGAGGGTTGAATAGATAATAACCAAAGGATAAAAGACAGAATAGATGCTCTCTATTCCGCCCGTTACATATACAAGCCCTGTTATCAGCGAAAGGTCTAAAAGGCTTTGCAGGTATATGTTTACCCTGATGTTTTTTATTATCTTTGGAATAAAAAGGCAGGCAAAAGAAAAAAGATAGGTTAATGCTACAATGAAATATATTGGCGCAAACGCTGTCTGCGATAATGATTCTGCTGCTTTAATCCGTATGAAGGTCGCAATGCCGAGCAGGAAGGTTGCAATTACAACCCTGAAAAACATCAACCATCTAAGTCTTCTTTCCAGAGAATTATCTTCCAAACACGACCTTCCCGCCTACCATGGTCAGAACAGCTTTTCCTTTCATATTCCAGCCGTCAAATGGGGTGTTGCGGCTTAAAGATTGAAAGCCGGCGGCATCCACCTCATAGGTTATGTCGGGGTCGATGATGGTTATATCGGCAGGCTTGCTTTTTTTTATGCCAAGATCAAGCCCGAGAATACGGGCAGGATTTGTCGACATCTTTGCTATAAGATCTGTGATTGTAATAACACCATTTTCTACCAGCTTCAAGCCCAGGGAGACCGATGTTTCGAGCCCTATTATGCCGTTTGCCGCAATATCGAATTCAACATCCTTTTCAATGGAAGAATGAGGCGCATGATCTGTGGCAATAACGTCAATGGTTCCATCAGACAGCCCTTCAAGCACCGCTTCTCTGTCCCGATCGGAACGCAGGGGGGGATTCATTTTTGCATTTGTATTATAGCCCTCGACAGCATCCTCTGTCAGCGTAAAATAGTGCGGCGCTGTTTCAGCGGTTACACAAACACCCCTGTTTTTTGCATCCCTTATCGCGCGCACAGATTCAATTGTGCTCACATGGGCAATATGAAGAGGAGCCTCTGTTAATTCACAAAGCGCTATATCACGCATGACCATAATGCTTTCAACGGCATTTGGTATTCCGCTGAGCCCCATTCGTGTCGCAACCGCTCCTTCATTCATAACCCCGTTTGCAGCGAGATCAAGAACTTCGCAGTGGGAAATAACCGGAAGACCGAATCCTTTTGCATACTCCAGAGCCCTGCGCATCAGCCGGCTGTCCGTTACAGGGTTGCCGTCATCGGAAATAGCGACAGCTCCCGCATCTTTTAAATCCCCATATTCGCAAAGGCCTTTCCCTTGAAGTCCCGGGCTTATTGCGGCAATCGGGTAAACACGAACCGTGTCCGCAAGGCCGGCCTTTTTTAATATATATTCCGTAACCTGGCTGTTGTCATTTACAGGGTTTGTGTTCGGCATTGTACATACAGCGGTAAAACCGCCAAAAGCCGCTGCCCTGCAGCCTGTTTTTATGGTTTCTTTATATTCATGCCCCGGCTCACGAAAATGTACATGCATATCAATCAGCCCGGGTGTCACTATTTTGCCTGAAGCATCGATGACTTTGAATTTTGAATTTTGAATTTTGAATTTTGAGTTGTGCTCTTTTATTTCAACTATTTTCCCATCTTCGATCAGAATATCCATGATGCCGTCTAAATTGCCGGGATCAATTACTCTTCCGCCCTTAATCAGCATCAACATTGCGCACACCTCCTGCAGTCAGATATAAAAGCGCCATACGAACGGCAACGCCGTTTGTTACCTGATCAATAATTATCGAGTATGGTCCATCCGCAACCTCCGGCGCTATTTCAACGCCCCGATTAACCGGCCCGGGATGCATGATCAGCACATCCTTTTTAGCGCCTTTCATTCTTTCCATTGTCAACCCGTACACCTTTGCATACTCACGTTCAGTCGAAAACAATAAGCCTTTTTGCCGCTCCTTTTGTATCCTGAGCATCATTACGATATCAGAATTACAAACAGCATCATTCACATTATATGTAACGGAAACTCCAAGAGTTTCGACCCCTTTTGGAATCATGGTCGGCGGGCCGGCCAGCACAACGTCGGCACCCATTTTTGTAAACCCGATAATATTCGATCTTGCCACCCTGCTGTGGGAGATATCGCCGATTATCGCAACCCGCATCCCCGAAATCCTTCCCTTGTGTTCCCTGACAGTCATAAGATCGAGCAGCGACTGGGTTGGATGCGCATGCATGCCGTCGCCTGCATTGATAATGGATGTCCTGACAATTTTTGCCAGCATATGTGAAGCCCCTGCCATAGAATGACGCATAACGATCACATCAGGATTCATAGCTTCAAGGTTCCGCGCTGTATCTACAAGGGTTTCCCCTTTTACTATGCTGCTGGTGCTTCCGGATATTGAAATACTGTCTGCGCTAAGCCGCTTTGCCGCAATATCAAAAGATGTGCGGGTGCGGGTGCTGGGTTCATAGAAAAAAAGCACTATTGTCTTGCCTCGCAAAGTCGGAACCTTTTTGACAGGCCTTTTTGAAATTTCCTTCATTTGCTGTGCAGTATCAAGAATCAAGGTAATTTCATCAACAGAAAGCGATTCCATGTCCAGAATATCTTTTTTTGCAAACTGCATAATTCACCTGTTTTATTTTAATAGATGCCCAAGTCTGTTCCACCTGACTCCAAAACTTCCATTATCCCATGACCAGTAGATAATAAATGCTTTTCCCTTTACAGTTTTTAGATCAACAAAACCCCAAAACCTGCTGTCATAGCTGTGATCCCTGTTGTCCCCCATCACAAAAAGGGAAGCAGGAGGCACAGTAACAGGCCCGAAATTATCCCTTGGTTGAAAAGCTCCCGGAATTATGTGTGGATCTGTGTAAATACCATGATCGTAATTCAGAAGCATATTATTAACATATACCTGTTTATTACGTATCTCAACCACGTCTCCAGCAACACCGACAATCCTTTTTATAAAATCCTTTTTTGGATCCTCTGGGAACTTAAAGACTACGATGTCCCCGCGCTTTGGGTTTTTAATCGGGACAACCGTAATATCTGAAAACGGAATCTTAACCCCGTAAATAAACTTATTTACCAGTATATGATCGCCTATCAAAAGGGTCTGCTTCATGGAGCCTGATGGAATTTTAAAGGCCTGGACAACAAAGGTGCGTATAAATAAGGCTATCACTATTGCAACAATTATTGCTTCGATATTTTCTCGAAGAACGCTCTTTTTTGTTGCAGAAGTTTCTATTTCAGAAGAATTTTTTGATTTCAAGATAATATAGAATCCTTTCTTTTACGAAATGTGTTAGGTGTTAGGTTGCAACTATTCAGCCGCAGATCTACGCTGATCATCGCTGATATTTTGAGACCTTTGCTTAATTGCTGTTTTAGTCATTGCGAGGAGTGAAGCGACGAAGCAATCTCGTAGATTATCAACGTC
>JABMRH010000187.1 GCA_013202725.1 Desulfobacteraceae bacterium | reverse complement strand
ACAGGCGGAGGTATGAAATGCATCCGTGTCATGCTTTGTTTTAAGTATTGTTACAAAGAGCTGTTTTCCCTTATTCATCCACATGCTGTTAAGCAAATAAAAATGGGAGGCAAACCGGTTTCAGATGATATAATGAGGAGTATTTTAGGGTTTCTCGCCCTTTATATGAGCCTTTTTGCTTTTTGCGCTATCCTGCTCGCAGGCATGGGGGTGGATTTTATTACCTCTTTTGGCGCAGTTGCAGCTACTATCGGGAACATAGGGCCGGGTTTTGGGATTGTCGGACCGGCCGACAACTATGCGCAGATACCGTTTGCCGGCAAATGGCTGCTTATATGGTGCATGCTTTTGGGAAGGCTCGAAATTTACACGGTAATAATCCTTCTTGTGCCTGAATTCTGGCGTAAATAATACAACTATTTTTATTGACAAGAACACGATTTGTGATTAGGTGTTTATTCTTTTAACAGGGCCGTTAACTCAGCTGGTAGAGTATCTGCCTTTTAAGCAGAGAGTCGCGCGTTCGAGTCGCGCACGGCCCACCATATATGCGTCCCCATCGTCTAGCCTGGCCCAGGACACCGGCCTTTCACGCCGGCAGCACCGGTTCAAATCCGGTTGGGGACGCCAGCCCTGAACTCTTTTTAATAATAATTGCTGTCAGGTCATCGGACTGTTTCGTGTCTGCAAATTCCTCAACCGCTGTTCTGATTGCTTTAAGAATAGCGGTCGCGTTTTTCTGTTGGTTGGTAATAATTACTTCCACAACCCGTTCAACGCCAAACTGCTCTTTATCAGCCCGTGCCCACTCATAAAAACCATCAGTTAGCAGGGCAAAAACATCACCTGTCTGCATTGGCACCTTTTGCGGCGCAATATTTCCCATATCCGGCAATATCCCCATCGGGAAAGCATTTGCCGCCAGGATATCAACATTACAGGAATCGGCATGCAGCCATAACATCGGCGCTTGACCGGCGCTGCAATAATGCAACAGCAAGAATTCTGTGGTGTAAAATCATTGAGACAGGGGAATAAAATGATTACAGGCTGTTCATTTGGGGTCATTGTTATTGAAGGAAAACAATATACTTCAGATCTTGTTATCTATCCTGACGGGCATGTAGAGGATTCATGGTATCGAAGAAAAGGGCACTGTCTTTCATTGGATGATATAAGCAAACTTGTTGAATCCAAGCCGGAAGTCATTATTGCCGGCACCGGTGTCAGCGGATTAATGAAGCCTGAGCCGGGACTTGATAAATTGCTTCTTAAAAAAGGCATAAGGTTTATTGCGCAGCCGAACCAGAAGGCAATGAAAATTTACAATGAACTGTCATCTATAAAAAGGGTCGGCGCCTGTTTCCATTTAACATGTTGATTAAAGGCTGTAAAAAAGCACTGTAATTTCAAATAGTAAAAGCTCAACGAACTGATTGCTGCCCGGCGTTTCATAAGCAGAAATTATAGTGCAGAGGAGTATATCTTGATATTTTACTTATTATCTGTTATATAATTATTAAACTTAATTAGTGTCTGAACGAAAAGTATCCAAAGCTGTCATTTCGAGCGGAGCGAGAGATCTTATTGTATTGTTAATATTGAAATTTAAGATTTATCCCTTTGGTCGAAATGACAAAAAGTGGGGTTTTCATTCAGGTACTATTTGGCCGGAGCGTTTAAAAGGGCGTTATAGTACCCCTTCTTTAGTTCAGGATATATTTCCATGGTTGCCTCTAAGACTTCCTGGAAATGTTCATTAGTAGAGTGTGTTGCATAAATATACACTGAAAGATCGTTTACGTTATCAAAAGAACTATCGCTTGTGCTTTTTATATAATCCCACCCGCCGCTGGCCTTAATGGCAATCGCACGACCCGCTGCTTCGCCGGCTGCACTTCCTAACCATCCACCAACAAACGGAATATTCTCTAACGCCTTTTGCCCAAGATAGGCGCCCGCGTGCTTGCCGATAGTTGCGCCCATTTTGGCATTTATGGCCTTATCTACCCATTCCGCAACAACGCCGTCCTGCGTATATGGACACAAATAGGCGCCTTCATTATCAAGCCTTGGGGTCGGCGGGATTATTTGGTTTGGTTGGAGAGGTTGCCTCATAGCGCAACTTGTGACACTCAAAACAACCAGGATTACGATTAGTGTTGCAGGAAAGCTGTTTTTAATAGAAGCTAACTTCATAATTTCAACCCCCTTTTTTGAAGAAATGAATCGTAAATACTTTTATTATTTTTAGGATGAAACAGGCTGTGTGTCAAGAAAAAATGTAAGCGTTCACGGTTATCGGTTATACAGTTTACGGTTGAAAAAGACATAAACTAATGTCCTGTCATCTATGTGATGTCGCAAATATGACCGTCATTCCCGCGGAAGCGGGAATCCAGAAGCCTGAAGTAGCCAGAAATACTGGATTCCCACCTTCGTGGGAATGACGAGTGCCTGATACGATACTTCACGCATGACACGACACTATAATTATGGGATCCTCTTTTGAAAATTTAGAAGTGTCATTGCATAGTTCATTGAAAAAACTGTGAACGGTTACAAAAATATGTAAGTAGTGCCTGAACGAAAACCCCACTTTTTGTCATTT
>JABMRH010000186.1 GCA_013202725.1 Desulfobacteraceae bacterium | reverse complement strand
GGCTTATCATTGTGTTTTGAGATTGCTTCGCTTCGCTCGCAATGACAATACCGGGGTTCTGCAAAGGTCTCTTTCATTATCTTGTCTGTGTGGGTCTGTGGCTGAATATAGAAAAAAGGAAATTCCTATACTATTAAATTAAAGCTGGCCTTTCTTCCGCTTTTTCGGCCATTATTTGATAGGATATATCATCCTCTTTAAACAGGGTATCACCCTCATTAAGTATCAAAGCATTGGATAGCACATCATCCATGTGTTCTGCTAATATAATTTCTATCTGTTTTAATATAGAGCGCGGTATCTCCTTGATATCTTTTTCGTTCTCTTTTGGAATAATAACCTTTTTAATTCCTCCTCTATGAGCGGCCAGAATTTTTTCCTTTAACCCCCCGATAGGGAGGATGCGGCCGCGCAGGGTGATTTCACCGGTCATGGCAATATCACGGTGGACAGGCTTCTTTGTAAGGGCAGACACAATGGATGTGCATATTGATATACCGGCAGAGGGACCGTCCTTTGGAATGGCGCCTTCCGGCACATGTATATGGATATCAAAATTTTTGTAAAACTTGTTATCAATCATAAGACGATTTGCTCGCGAACGGACATAACTTACGGCTGCCCTGGCGGATTCTTTCATCACATCGCCTAATTTGCCTGTCAAAATCAGTTCTCCCTTACCAGGCATAATCAGGCTTTCAATGCAAAGCAGTTCACCGCCGACCTGTGTCCAGGCAAGTCCTGTAACAAGGCCGATTTGATCCTTATCTTCAACCTGACCATGTTTAAACGGGGGCGGCCCTAAGTGTTTTTCAACCGACTTTGTTGTAACATTATGTGTATTGCGGTTTTTATTTTTTACAAATTCGCGCGCAATCTTCCGGCAGATAGAAGATATCTCACGCTCGAGATTTCTGACCCCCGCCTCACGTGTATATCGCTGCACAATATAAAGGATCGAATTTTTGGAAAATTTAACATCCTTATCTTCAAGCCCGTTCATTTTGAACTGTTTTTTAATAAGAAACTCTCTGGCAATATTATATTTTTCATATTCGGTATAGCCTGCAAGGCGTATTATTTCCATCCTGTCCTGCAACGGAAGCGGTATGTCCGGCAAAGTATTGGCTGTGGTTATAAAAAGTATGTCTGAAAGATCGTAATCCATATCAAGATAGTGGTCGTTGAAGCTGAAATTTTGCTCAGGATCGAGCACCTCGAGAAGTGCGGCAGAAGGATCGCCCCTGAAGTCCATACTCATTTTATCAACTTCGTCAAGACAAAAGACCGGATTGTTGACACCCGCCTTTTTTAATGACTGAATTATTTTTCCGGGCATGGCGCCGATATAGGTGCGCCTGTGTCCGCGTATTTCAGCTTCATCCCTTACACCGCCAAGGGAAAGGCGTATAAATTTTCTTCCTGTAGCCCTTGCAACAGATTTTGCCAGCGAAGTCTTTCCCACGCCGGGCGGCCCGACAAAGCATAGTATAGGCCCCCTTATCTTTTTAACCAGCAATTGAACGGCTAAATATTCCAGTATACGTTCCTTGGGTTTTTTCAGCCCGTAATGATCCTCGTTTAGAATTTTTTCAGCCTCTTCGATGTCATTACGCACTTTGCTCTGTTCGAACCATGGGAGGCTGATTATCCATTCAATATAGTTTCGAACAACCGTTGCTTCGGCGGACATCGGAGTCATCATCTTGAGCTTTCTAAATTCCTGTCTGGCTTTGCCTGCAGCCTCTTTTGACATTCTTTTCCGTTTAATCTGCTTTTCAAGCTCCTGCAGCTCATCAACACCGCTTTCGTCAGCTCCCATCTCCTTTTTAATGGCACGCATTTGTTCATTCAGATAATAGCTCTTCTGGGTCTTTTCCATCTGTTTCTTAACCCGTTTCTTTATCTTTTGATCCATCCCGAAGATATCTATTTCCATCTTTATAAGGCCAAGGAGAAGGGAAAGCCGTTTTGAGGGCGATGTCGTTTCCAGCAAAAGCTGTTTATCCTTCATTTTAAAAGAAAAATGGGTTGCCACGGTATCGGCTAACTGTGAAGGATCCGAGATGGAAGCGGCATTGTCCACCAGGTTTTTTGAAATGCTCTTGTTTAGTTTGGCATATTCTTCAAAACTTTGAACAACGGCTCTGTTCAGGGCCACACTCTCAGGAGTTGATATTTCAGATTCAATGATAGGTTCTATTTCTACAAGGAAAAAGTCTTCATTTTTAACAAAACGAACAATACGGGCTCTGGTTTGTCCCTCAACCAATGCTTTTACCGTGCCATCAGGCAAACGAAGAAGTTGAAGCACATCTCCAATGGCGCCGATTAAAGAAATATCTTGTGGGCGAGGATTGTCAATGTCCATCTTTTTCTGGGCGGCAAGAAAAACCTTTTTATCGCGATTCATTGCATCGAAAAGGGCCTGTACAGACTTTGCGCGTCCTACAAATAGAGGCGCAACCATGTGGGGAAAGACCACAATATCTCTCAGAGGCAACAGGGGGAGAATTAACCTTGACGATACTGGTTCATCATCTTTGAATATTTTCTGTAAATTAATCATAAATTTTTATGCTTAAGCCCGTTTTTTTGTTTGTTCATACAGAAGAATAGGATCTTCCTTGTTTAAAATTACATCTTCACCAACAACACATTCTTTTATGTCTTTGATGGAAGGAATTTTATACATTATATCCAGCAGGCAATTTTCCAGAACAGATCGAAGCCCTCGAGCGCCGGATTTTTGCTTCAAAGCCTCATTTGCAATGGCCGAAAGAGCGCTGTCTGTAAATCTCAGGGTTATCCCCTCAATTTCAAAAAGCTTTTTAAACTGCTTGATCACGGCGTTTTTAGGCTCCAGCAATATTTTAATCAAAGAAGATTCATTCAGTTCGTCAAGGGTTGCTATAACAGGCAGGCGACCGAGAAATTCAGGAATCAACCCGTACTTGATCAGGTCTTCAGGTTGAAGCAGCCGCAAGGTTTCACCGATTTTTTTATCTTTTTGTTTGTTGATGTTGGCGCCAAAGCCCATAACTTTGGATCCTAAACGCCGCTGAATTATCTTTTCGAGACCGGTAAAGGTTCCTCCGCAAACAAAAAGAATATCGGATGTGTCGACCTTGACAAAATCCTGCTGAGGATGCTTTCTTCCTCCTTTGGGAGGCACACTGGCGATAGTCCCTTCAATAATTTTTAATAATGCCTGCTGCACCCCTTCCCCTGAAACATCCCGTGTAATGGAAGGGTTGTCCGATTTAAGCGCAATCTTATCGATCTCATCAATATAAACAATACCGCGTTTAGCCTTTTCCACATCATAATCGGCATTCTGGAGCAAGGAAAGTATGATGTTTTCAACATCTTCACCAACATAGCCGGCTTCTGTCAGACTGGTGGCATCAGCTATTGTAAACGGGACATTTAAAAATCTGGCAAGGGTTTGAGCCAGGAGGGTCTTGCCACATCCGGTCGGTCCAATAATCATGATGTTGCTTTTTTGTATTTCGACATCTCCCATAGTAACCGCGGTGTCAAGCCTTTTGTAATGGTTATAGACAGCGACGGCGAGAATTTTTTTTGCCCTGTCCTGTTCAATCACGTAATCGTCAAGGATTGCTTTAATCTCTTTTGGAGTAAAGTTTTGATCAATGTCGGTTGTCTTTTTTTCAGTTTCTTCATCGATTATTTCGCCGCACAATCGTATGCATTCATCGCATATATAGACTGCGGGCCCCGCAATCAACTTTGCAACCTCAGTCTGTTTTTTACCGCAAAATGAGCAGAAGAGATTGTCGTTTAAATCCCTTTTTTTTGCCATTTTACGCCTCCGTCTTTTTTATTTTATCAAAATCATCTCTGTTGGTGATCACGTGATCTATGATCCCGTATTCTTTTGCTTCTTCAGCGGACATAAAAAAGTCACGGTCGGTATCAACGCGTATTTGCTCTAAGTCCTTGTTTGTGTTCAACACCAGTATATTATTTAGAGTTTCTTTCATACGAAGTATTTCTTTGGCCTGTATAGCGATATCAGATGCCTGTCCCTGGAATCCGCCCATTGGCTGGTGAATTAAAATCCTTGAATGGGGAAGGGAATATCGTTTCCCTTTTGTGCCTGCAGAAAGTAAAAGCGCGCCCATGCTGGCGGCCTGGCCAATACATACCGTGGCAACATCAGGTTTAATATACTGCAGTGTGTCATATACAGCAAGACCCGATGTTACAACTCCGCCCGGCGAATTAATATAAAAATTTATATCCTTGTCAGGATCTTCAGACTCAAGAAACAGTAGCTGGGCTATTAAAAGATTTGCAATTTCATCAGTCATGGGAGAGCCAAGAAATATTATCCTGTCCTTGAGAAGCCTTGAATAAATATCATATGCCCGTTCCCCTCTGTCACTCTGTTCTATAACTATCGGTATTAACGGCACGAGTAGTCTCCTTTCAAATACTAAAAGTGTTAAGTGTTAGGTGTTAAAAGCTTGATATGCCAGATGAATTCGTAAAAAGTCTCCAAAACTTGTCATTTCGAGCAAAGCGAGAAATCTTTGGCTTATAACCTATTGATTAAACAAGATTTCTCCCTACGGTCGAAATGACATGCTGGCTGAATCCAACTTTTTACGAGATCATCAATCCTTAGTCTCTTCCTTTTCCTGCTCAGCCGTGGGTTCAACATTTTCAATAATACTATTTTCAATAATAAGCTTGATTGATTTTTTTTCAAGGAGTGTATTTTTAAATAATTCCAGATTATCCTTGTTCTGTTTATAGAAGCTACTTATTTCTTCAAGCGGTTTATTAAAAACCTTGGACATCTCCTTGAAACCGTTATTAATTTCTTCATCAGAAAGAGTCAGCTTTTCCTGCTCAATCAACTTGTTTAATATTAAATGGCGCTTAACCTGTTTTATTGCCGTATCCCGATATTTTTCTGAAAGATTTTCTTTTGAAAG
>JABMRH010000185.1 GCA_013202725.1 Desulfobacteraceae bacterium | reverse complement strand
GTGTATAGCCTCCATCAAGCTTAATTACGCTTCCCGTCATAAACGAAGCATCTTTAATTATAAATTTCACAGCCTTAACCACATCATCGATTGTGCCGGTTCGTGCAAGCAGGGTGTGGTCAATGACCGATTGTTTTTGCTTTTCTGAAAGCAGCTCCCAGCCTCTGGTTTTTTCTCCGTGCCTGGTTTCGACAATACCAAGCATGATTTCATTAACACGTACCTGTGGCGCTCCGATTCGAGCCCATGTTTCTGTAAGAAGTGATACTGCCCGGTTTGCCGCCGCATATCCGTCATTGAATATATAGCCGGCAGGACCCGACCTGCCAACGATACCTGCGATGGAAGAAAGGTTTATGACAATCCCGTTTCCTGATGCTTTAAGATAGGGAAGGGCTGAATCAAAGACCCACCATTTTGCACGAAGCGTAGTAGCCATCTCCATATCCCACTGCTCTTGCACATACGATCCATGCACTACGGGCCATCCTCCGCGTTCAATGTTATTTATCAGGATGTCGATGCCGCCGAAATGATCCACCACTTTTTTTATAAGCCCGGGTATTTTTTTGGTTTCAAGCAGATTTGTCTTTACAATCAGGTGATCTTTGCCTGTTTTTGCAAAATCTTTCTTTAATTCATCAAGGCTATCTTCCCAGTCATAATAATTTAAGACAACCTTTACCCCTTCATTTGCAAGCGCAAGGCCGATTCCTTTCCCAATGCCTTTTATGGCTCCGAGAACAAGAGCTACCTTATTATTAAATTTCATATGATGTCTGCTCCATATTTTTACAAGATCACGAAGTGAGCGAAGATAAATAAAAAATCTTTCGTGTTCTTGGTGGTGATTAATAATAAAATAAAATCGCCTAAGTTGACGGTATTGATTTATTATTAAAAAGTACCCGTTTTATCCAGTTCAGGCCCAGTTTCAACAGAGCAACATCATCATTCTTTACTGCATTTAGGGTGTCTATATCAAGATTAAGATCATTTAAAATCCCTTTTTGAAGTTCCACGCCGCAAGCAGCGGGGAATGTTCTGCCTGGCGGCAGTGCTTCGCAGCGACCGTAATGAAGTTTGCTATTTTTGGATTCGCTCGCTAACCCCGCCGCAAGCAGCGGGGAATGCGCTCGTTTTTGCGGTTCAAATATGTGGGATCTGAATGTATCAAGATCATAACAAGCCATATTAAAAATCCGCCGAGATTTGTCGTCTATACTGCCGCCGGGCATGAGACGATTCTTCAAGCTTATGATATCCATAAGCAGATCGTTCATCTCATTATATACAGCAATGCCCTGACTTTCAATCCATTTTCGGACAGTCTGTATTTGTCCATAGTTAAAACCAAGGCAGTGAGGCTCTTTCAGCAGCATATATTGCTCGGTAATATTGCCTGTTTCTCTGGATTTGGTAAGAATACGGGCAAGAGGGTAGGTGCGGCATGATGATGGCCTGTCTTCGTAAACACTGCATCCTGAAGGGGTGACAAACGGGCATTTATATTGTGAAGCATAATCAAATTTCAGTGAAATAATTGGGAGCCCTGAGCCAGGGCCTGTGTGTTCAGATGTATATTTTTTCAGAAAAAGACCGGATGGGATGCCGAGCCGATTTTTAAGGCGCAGGATATCATATGGAGTTAAAAACTGGTTAAGATCCCTGCAACATTCATTGAAACATGCAACCGCTTCAGAACATGAGAATCTGAAGGTATCATCTAACAAAAGAAGGGCTGTTTGGTCTGCCATTTTTATCCAATGAGTTATTCTAAGAGCTCTTTGCAATATTAACTAATATCAGGTAGCATTTTTATCTTGTATGTCAACATAAACTTTTGAATATAAATACCATATATAGCGTTCATATAGAAATTGCTATCCAGATATTGTTTATGAGGCTTTTGGCTGTAACCAACTGCAACTTTTAGCCTTTTGTTTGTCCAAAAGTTCTTGACAAGCAAAAGGCTAAATGATATTTAACAAATCCGTTTATATGGACAATATCCTATTGATTTTGTAGGATATATTATAATTTTTCAACCTAACGATTGTTTATGTTTTTTTGTTAAGAAAATTTACGTAACAATACTAATTTAAGCTGGCCGAATACTTAACTTTTGAGCCGCTATTATGAAGGGAGGTGCAAAAACGTTTTAAAAAAAAATTGACTGAAATTTCGCAACAATAATTCTTACAAAGCAAAATTAGGAGGTATAATTAATGCCAAGTTTTGTAATTGATGAAAAATGTGACGGCTGCAAAGGCGGGGACAAAACAGCCTGCATGTACATTTGTCCAAACGACCTTATGGTCCTGGAACCCAATGCTATGAAGGCTTATAACCAGGAGCCCAATCAGTGCTGGGAATGTTTCTCATGCGTAAAGATTTGCCCCACACAGGCTATTGAAGTCAGAGGTTATTCTGACTTTGTGCCGATGGGTAGTAGCATAGTGCCGATGCTGGGGACCGAGGATATCATGTGGACATGCAAGTTCAGAAATGGACTTATTAAACGGTTTAAATTCCCGATCCGTACTACTCCCGAAGGCAAAGCCAACGCTTATCCGAATCTTAAAGGAAAGGATCTCGACGGTGAGCTGCTTTCGACGGAAGAGGCCGATGGGTACACCTATAAAACACCGGCAACTGTTTAAAGCAGGGTGTAGTTTCTGAAGAACCAGTAACTGACAAATTTATGAATTATATTTAAGGAGGATGTAATATGGCACTACCAAATAAAGTTTTGGGTGAACTCAAAGCCGTAAGAGATCCGGAAGTTGAAGAGCGAGAAGTCGATATTCTGATTGTGGGCGGCGGAATGGCTGCCTGCGGCTCCGCTTTTGAAGCAAAGAAATGGATGTCTGAAGGCCAGACAGTTCTTATGGTTGACAAGGCTGCCCTGGAGCGCAGTGGCGCTGTTGCTCAGGGATTGTCGGCAATTAACACATATATCGGCGAAAATCCTGTTGAAGACTACGTTCGCATGGTCCGCAACGACCTGATGGGCATTGTTCGTGAAGACCTTATCTATGACCTTGGAAATCACATCGATGATTCTGTCCATCTGTTTGAGGAATGGGGTCTGCCAATGTGGAAATTGTCAGAAGACGGAAAGAACATGGACGGGAAAAAAGGCCAGACAATGGGCACCTTAAAGTCAGGCGCTAAACCTGTTCGCACCGGCAAGTGGCAGATAATGATTAACGGAGAATCCTACAAAAGAATCGTTGCCGAAGCCGCCAAACTGGCTATTGGAGACGAAAATATTCTTGAGCGTGTTTTTATTGTTGAGGTTCTTCTCGATGCCAACAAAGAAAACCAGATTGCAGGCGCGGTCGGTTTTTCCGTGCGTGAAAACAAGGTTTACATCATCAAGTGCAAGACCATGATGGTAGCCTGTGGCGGCGCAGTAAATATCTACCAGCCTCGTAGTGTTGGCGAAGGTATGGGCCGCGCATGGTATCCTGTGTGGAATGCCGGCTCATCGTACACCATGTGTATGAAAGTAGGCGCCGAGCTTACCATGATGGAAAACCGTTTCACCCCTGCCCGTTTTAAGGATGGTTATGGACCTGTCGGGGCATGGTTTCTGTTGTTTAAGGCCAAAACACTAAACGGTCTCGGTGAAGCGTTTGCAGGCAGCGATGCCGCCAAGGCAGAACTCGAGAAATATGCTCCTTATGGAACTGCCGCGGTTACGCCGACCTGTCTTAGAAACCATCTGATGCTCGTTGAGATGAAGGCAGGCCGCGGTCCGATCATTATGGATACTATGACAGCTCTTGCCGATCTTGCCGCTAAACTGGACAAGAAAGAGCTAAAACATCTTGAATCAGAGGCATGGGAAGACTTCTTAGACATGACCTGCGGGCAGGCCAACCTCTGGTGTGCGCAGAACTGCGAGCCTGAAAAGAAGAATTCCGAGGTTATGCCGACCGAGCCGTACCTGCTCGGATCCCATTCCGGTTGCTGCGGTCTCTGGGTTTCCGGTCCGGATTTGGACTGGGTTCCTGATTCATACAAGATTAAAGCAGCCAATGGCAAAGTTTACAACCGCATGACAACGGTTGACGGTCTGTTTACATCTGGTGACGGTGTTGGCGGTTCAGGTCACAAGTTCTCATCCGGTTCACATGCCGAGGGACGAGTAGCAATGAAGGCAATGGTTAGATTTGTGCGCGACAACGCTGATTTCACGCCGACCCTGAGCATGTCAAAAGAAGAAATTGTTGATCTGGTTTACAAGCCTGTCAGGACTTACCTCGATCATTGTGCATATACTACTGCCGTTGATATTAACCCGAATTATGTGAAGCCTGAAGGAATGGCTTTCCGGCTCATGAAGGCTACCCACGAATACGGCGCGGGCACAGCTACTTTCTATCAGACAAGCTCAAAAAGCCTTGAAATTGTTATGGACCTGCTCCAGGTAATGCGTGAGGACTGCGAGAAGCTGGCAGCCGGCGATCTTCACGAGCTGATGAGATGCTGGGAAATTTATCATCGTATCTGGACTGTTGAATCCCATCTGCGTCACATCCAGTTCCGCAAAGAGACACGTTATCCTGGATTCTACTATCAGTCTGATTATCCAGGACAGGATGATGAGAACTGGTTCTGCTTTACGAACTCAAAGTATGATCCAAAAGCCGGAAAATGGGATATATTCAAGAAGGATTACATCAAGATTATTCCTGATTAATCAACAATTCGACAGTTCAATAGTCGAATAAGCTGCCTCCAGGTGTCGCAAGATGCCTGGAGGTTTTTAATAGAGCGGATTTCTCATTTTTTTATTCATAATGCGGAGGGATAGCATGACAGAAGACAAAGCAGCCCCTGTTAGCGGAAGCATTTTGGTCGTTGGAGGAGGAATAAGCGGGTTGACCACATGCCTGGAAGCTGCCGAAGTGGGGTACGAGGTATTCCTGGTCGAGAAAAATCCTTACCTGGGCGGAAGAGTGGCACAGCTAAATCAATATTTTCCCAAGCTTTGTCCCCCGTCCTGCGGTCTTGAAATTAATTTCAGAAGAATAAAAGACAATCGAAAAATAAGAGTATTTACACTGGGAGAGGTTGAGAAGGTTGACGGAACACTTGGCAACTATGATGTTACTATCAAGTTAAGCCCGAGGTATGTTAACGAAAACTGCACCTGCTGTGGGGACTGCGAGGCGGCCTGTGAAACCGAAATTTCCAGCGATTTCAATTTTGGAATGAATAAGATCAAAGGCGCTTATCTCCCCTTTGAAATGGCTTTTCCGGCCCGTTATGTGATCTCTTCCCAGATCATCGGGACCGATGACGCCGAGCGGTGTAAGGAAGCCTGTAAATACGACGCCGTCGATCTTGACATGGAAGCTAAAACCATTAACCTGAAAGTTGGAGCCATTGTATGGGCTACGGGATGGGAACCGTATGATGCTGCAAAGATAGACAATCTGGGCTTTGGCAAGTATCAGAACATCATTACCAATATGATGGTGGAAAGACTGGCATCTCCCAACGGGCCGACAAAGGGACAGATCCTCCGCCCCTCAGACAGCAAACAGCCGGAAAGCATTGCCTTTGTTCAGTGCGCGGGATCAAGGGATGAAAATCATCTTACTTATTGTTCCTACATTTGCTGTATGGCCTCACTGAAACACGTCACTTATATAAGGGAGCGGTATCCTGATGCCAAAATATACATCTTTTATATTGATATTAGAACTCCGGGCTACAGGTATGAAAAGTTTTACAAGAAAATTAAAGAAGACAAAAATGTTTTTTTTATAAAAGGCAAGGTTGCAGAGGTCAATGAAAATCCGGATTCCAAAAATATAACCGTGGTTGCAGAAAATGCTGTGACAGGTGAAAAGATCAAGCAGGAAGTGGAAATGGTTGTCCTTGCCACCGGTATGCAGCCGACAACTAAAGATGTCAAGCTTCCGGCTGATCTGAAATACAATGAGGAAGGTTTTATTATTAACGATTTTGAAAAAGGCGGCATGTTTGCTGCGGGATGTGCAAATAAGCCTGCCGACGTAGTATCATCGAACCAGAATGCAACCGGCATGGCTCTGAAGGCCATTCAAACCCTTGTGAGGAGGTAAGGAATCCATGGATAAAAAGTACGGTGTATATATCTGCACAGGCTGTGGAATCGGGGATGTCCTTGACACAGAAGGTTTGTGTGGAGTCCCCAAAGAGGAGGGAATCGGAGTCAAAACCCATCCTTTTCTTTGCGGAAAGGAAGGGGTTGAGCTGTTAAAAAAGGATATTGCGGATGACGGGATAAATACCCTTATTATTGCAGGCTGTTCACGACGTGTAAATTTTGACGTGTTCAATTTTGCCGGCTGTATTGTTGACCGGGTAAACTTGAGAGAACAGGTTGTATGGTCACATCCAAGGTCAGAATTTCCGGCTCTTACTGAAGAACAAAAAGACGATGGTGAACATTTTGACAGGCTTCAAATGCTGGCGGAAGATTATATTAAGATGGGGATGGCAAAGGTTGAAAAAATCGATTTGCCGGAACCGTCTATGCTCGAAACAATCAGCAAAAGAATTCTTGTTATCGGCGGCGGCATAACAGGCATATCTGCTGCCATAGATGCCGCAAAGGCCGGCTATGACGTAACTATAGTTGAAAAGGAAGCATCACTTGGCGGAAATGCAGCCAAAATCCGCAAGCAACTGCCTAATGAAGATCCCTTTGAAAGCCTGATACCGCCAATAATCGAGGCTAAAATCAAAGAGGCTGAAGCCTACTCCGGCATTGAGGTTAAAACAAACAGTATAGTTGCCCGTATTGCCGGTCAGCCAGGTGAATTTACCGTGACCCTTAAAAAACCGGGAGAGGCAACAGAATTTGACGTGCCATATCCTTTGCCTGATGAGATGAAGGTTGATGAAAACGGTAAAGAGCTTGATGTAGAAAAGCTCATCGAGGTTTATAATGAATATAACAAGGGTAAAAAGGATATTTTAACCCTTGACCCTGACGGCGAACTGTTTGGAGCGGTGATTCTTGCCGCAGGCTGGAGACCGGATAAGCTTGAAGGTAAGGCGTTTACCCATCTCGGCTTTGGCAAACTGCCGGATGTTGTCACCAATTATCAGTTTGAGGAAATAGCCGCAAAAGGCAAGATAACCAGGCCGTCTGATGGAAATGAAGCAAAATCTGTTGTATTTATTCAGAGCCCGGGCAAGGGT
The DNA here is from genome assembly GCA_013202725.1 of Desulfobacteraceae bacterium. Taxonomy (GTDB): domain Bacteria; phylum Desulfobacterota; class Desulfobacteria; order Desulfobacterales; family ETH-SRB1; genus Desulfaltia. The sequence continues at coordinate 3,957 of JABMRH010000185.1, read as the reverse complement.
GATGATGACAGCGACTTTGACTATACCGGTTCGGTAACAAGCCTTGTAGCTCTGAAGCAGGCACAGTATGTGCGTGAAGATTATCCTGAAGGCAAGGCTTATATCTTTTACCAGCACATGCGGACACCCGGACTGCAGGAGAATTTTTACAAGAGTATTCAGCAGGATGAAGGTATCTTTTTAACCAAAGGGGATGTTATAAGTGTAGCCAAAAATGGTGACGGGCTAATTGTCGAAGCGGACAATACCCTTCTGGGCGAAAAAATCCAGGTCAAGGCAGATATGGTTGTTTTAGCGGCAGGCATGGTTCCGGCAACTGTAGATGATCCTGTAATTAATCTGGCCTACAGGCAGGGACCTGGTTTCCGTGATAACGCAATTTTCAACGAATATGCTGATTCAAATTTCATCTGTTTTCCATACGAAACTCAGAGAACTGGCATTTATGCTGCCGGGTGTATCCGGCGTAGCATGACAATTGAAGAGTCTATCGAAGATGCTACCGGAGCCGCCCTGAAAGCGATTCAATGTATAGAGTCTGTAAACAGGGGCGTTGCAGTACATCCAAGGTCAGGAGATATGACGTTTCCTGATTTTTTCTTCCAGAGATGCACTCAATGCAAGAGGTGTACAGAGGAATGTCCGTTTGGCGCTTTAGATGATGACGAAAAGGGAACACCCAAGCCTAACCCGACACGGTGCAGGCGCTGCGGCACTTGCATGGGCGCTTGTCCTGAGCGTATAATCGGTTTTGCCGATTATAATATCGACAGTATCGGATCTATGGTAAAGGCGATTGGGGTTCCTTCTGAAGACGATTACAGCGAACCACCCTTAAGATTCCTCGGGCTGGTTTGTGAAAATGACGCATATCCTGCTCTTGACATTGCAGGAATGAACAAGCTCACTTATTCTGCTGATGTCCGGTTTATTCCGGTCAGATGCCTTGGGTCTGTGAATGTGATATGGATCAAGGATGCGCTTTCTCAGGGCATGGATGGTATTTTTCTACTCGGCTGCAAACATGGCGACGATTATCAGTGCCACTTTGTAAAAGGTAGCGAGCTGGCTGATATTAGAATGAAGAAGATAGGTGAGGCGCTGACAAGCCTTGCCCTGGAAGAGGAGCGCGTAGCGCAGTTCCAGGTGGCTATTGATGAATATGACAAGATTCCGGAGATCGTCAATACTTTTGTGGAAATGGTTGAGAAGCTTGGTCCAAACCCGTTCAAGGGATTTTAGTGATTGATGATTGACGATTGAATATTGAAGTAGTTTTTCATTAATCAATCGTCAATCAACAATATTCAATATTCAATGTAAGAGGAGGTATCAGTATGGCGGATAAATGCCTGGTTGAGCCCAATTTAGAGTTTATTAAAGAGGTGGTCGGGCTTGGGGGTGATACACTTAAAAAGTGTTTTCAATGCGCAACCTGTTCGGTGGTCTGCCCGATTGCTCCGGATAATAAGCCCTTTCCAAGAAAAGAGATGATTGCCGCATCATGGGGTTTGAAGGATAAACTGGTTGGCAGCATGGACATATGGCTGTGCCATAATTGCGGAGATTGCACTACCATGTGCCCTCGCGGCGCAAAGCCAGGTGATGTGCTTGGGGCTATTCGCTCCTATGCAATTTCAGAATATGCTGTGCCGAAATTTATAGGAAAGGCTGTAAATGATCCCAAAAAACTGCCTGTGCTATTGGGACTTCCTGTGGTTATATTTCTGGTGCTTGGCTTTATCACAGGCCTGCTCGATTTTACTCCGGGCGGAGATAAAATCGTTCATTCAAATTTCTTTTCCTCATGGCTTGTTGACATGATTTTTGTCCCGCTTGCCGCATGGGCTGTAGTAGTTTTCGGAATAGGGCTCAAAAGATTTGTAAATGATATGCATGAAAACGCAGTGCTTGAAGGCAAAACAGATAAGAAGAAACTGGAAATCGGAGGTCTTATACGGGGGCTTTTCAGCGTTATTCCGACCATATTAAAGCACAGCAAGTTTTCTGAGTGCGACGAAAATAAAGAGCGTGCAACAGCGCATCTTATGGTATTTTATTCATTTATCGGGCTTTTTATTGTGACAAACATATTTTTTGTCGTGCTTTATGTTTTTCAGATTCACGGCCCATATTCCCAGATGAACCCGGTTAAATGGCTTGCCAATGTGAGCGGCATAGCCCTGATTATCGGTAGCGCATTGATGATAAAAAATCGTATGGGCAAAACAGATCAGGTGACCAGCTACAAGGACTGGTATCTGCTTATACTTGTTCTTGGTCTTGGCGCCACCGGCATGTTAACAGAAATGACAAGGCTGGCGGGAATAGCCGGTCTTTCTTACGCTCTATATTTCATACATCTTATGTTTGTATTCCATCTGTTTATATTTTTGCCGTTTTCCAAGCTTGCCCATCTTGTTTACAGGACAGTTGCAATGGCATACGGTGAATACGGGAATAGATAAATATATATTATTATATTTGAAATGATAAAAAGGTTGAAAGCATTTTGATTTTAATCGTGAGTTAATAATAAAGGAGAATAAATCAATGTCAAAATTAGTACCACCACATGGAGGAAAAGGGTTAGTCTGTTGTTTGCTGGAAGGAAGTGAACTGGAAGCAGAGAAGGAAAAGGCAAAAACTTTAAAAACCATTCCCATTTCTGGTCGTGAGAACGGCGATCTTATTATGATGGGCATTGGCGGATTCAGCCCGTTAACCGGTTTTATGACCAAGGCTGACTGGAAGTGTGTTTGCGAAAACTTTTTGCTGACCGACGGCACATTTTGGCCTGTGCCTGTGACTCTATCAGCATCTAAGGAAGATGCCGACAGCATCAATGAAGGTGAAGAAATTGCCCTTCAGAATAAATCCGGAGAGATCATGGCCACCATGAAGGTCACTGAAAAATATGAGATGACCGAGGCTGATAAAAAATGGGAATGCGAAAAGGTTTACAAGGGCAAAGGTGAAGAATCTGTCGGCGATAATTTCTGGAAGATCGCTCCTGAAGATCATCCCGGCGTTATCATGGTTATGAATCAGAAAGATTACAACCTGGCCGGTCCTGTCAAGGTGCTTAGTGAAGGTGATTTCCCCGAAAAGTTTGCCGGCACCTATATGACCCCGGCGCAATCGCGCGCCATTTTTGATGAAAAGGGATGGAGCACGGTCGCAGCGCTTCAGCTCAGGAACCCTATGCACCGGTCCCATGAGTATCTTGCCAAAATCGCCGTTGAGGTATGTGACGGCGTGTTCATTCACTCTCTGGTCGGGTCCCTTAAGCCCGGTGATATCCCGGCTGAAACCCGCATCAAATGCATCAATACCCTTATTGACGGTTACTTCAGCAAAGATAATATCGTTCAGGGCGGATATCCCCTTGACATGCGTTATGGCGGACCGAGAGAAGGCCTGCTTCACGCCACCTTCAGGCAGAACTACGGCGTCAACAGGATGATAATCGGCCGTGATCACGCTGGTGTTGGCGACTTCTATGGTCTGTTTGATGCACAGTATATCTTTGATGAGATCCCAAAACCGGAAGATCCCGGGAAAAGGCTTCTTTGCGAACCGTTAAAGATCGATTGGACATTCTATTGCTTTAAGTGCGACGGAATGGCATCGCTGAGAACCTGCCCGCATCAAAAAGAAGATCGTGTTGTCCTTTCCGGAACAAAGCTTCGTAAGATGCTCTCAGAAGGTGGTGACATTCCTGATCACTTTGGTCGCGATGAGGTATTGACAATTCTTCGCGAGTACTATCAAGGCCTGACTGAGAAAGTTGAAATCAAGATGCAGAGCCATGCTGATGCCACTACTATGAAATAATAGATCAATTCCATAAATAGTGTATCCTTAACAAAAAAAGGAGGCAGCTTTGGCTGCCTCCTTTTTTTATGCCTTTCAATCCAAAAATTAAAAACTGGCGGAGAGAGAGGGATTCGAACC
>JABMRH010000184.1 GCA_013202725.1 Desulfobacteraceae bacterium | reverse complement strand
AGGCATTATGATGGAGATTCTTGGCTTAAGCATAACAGATAACTCCTATCGATAGAACTGAATCCATTCCTGTCACAGTGGTTTTCCTTTCTATTGTTTTAGATGTGATTAAGCAAAGAACAAAGATTAAGAATTTTTTGTTCTTCCAAATCAGGATAATTGCCGATATAATAGCCGTAGAAATGAACATGTTCCATCTCGGGATATTTTTCAAACTCGTTTTCAGGCACAATCCCTTTAAGATACGGCTGCCTGAGCTGATTGCCTCCGCCGGAACTGCCGCGCCGGAATTCAACACTGACATCTCGCATGGCCTCTTCAACTTTATCTCGAAATTGAGGATCAGGTTTCTTTATGACCAGATTAAAAGCATAGTTGCAGCTTCCCTCCAGATCAAAATCGGTCCTGTACTTGGCCGGATCAAGGTTATTAAGAAAAATTTCGAAATTCTTCCTGCGCTTGGCATTGTTTTCATTGAGGCGCTTTAGCTGGCTTCTGCCGAACACTGCACCGATTTCTGTATTGCGCATATTGTAAGCGGGAAGAGCAAAGATAAAATCAGGGGTAAGTTCCGGGTTTTCCCTTATGTATTTTTCTTTCAAACTGTTATCTTCGATCTCACGTACCATACCATGCGAGCGCAACATGCGAGCTGTTTCATAAATAGTCCTGTCATTCGTGCATACCATCCCTCCTTCGACAGTGCTCATATGATGGGCAAAGTAAAAGGAGAAATTGGAAGCAAGCCCGTAAGATCCAAGTTTTTTTCCTTTGAATGTGGCGCCGTGAGACTCGCAAACATCCTCAATAAGCGGAATATTCTTTTTTTTGAGCACATCAAGCAATCGATCCGTCAAACCGTTGAAACCCTGGACATGGGTCAAAAATACTGCTTTGGTCTTGTCTGTAAGTTTGGCAATAACCTGCTTATCATTCATGCAAAGGTTTTTTGGGTTGATGTCCACAAATACCGGTTTAAAGCCATTTTGAACTACAGAAACGATGTCCGATACCCAGGTAAGAGGAGGAATGATAACCTCTCCAACACCGTACAGGTGCTTTATCGCGGCCATAGTAATGAAATTTGCGGATGCCCCGGAATTTACAAATACGCTGTACCTTACGCCAAGCCATTCGGACCATTCACACTCAAATGCCTTTACATTTTCAGATTGCGTCAGGCGTGGTTGTCCTTTAAGAAACTCGATGAGAACATTCAGATCTTCCATCGTGATATTATTTTCCATCAAAGGCCAGTCCAGCTTCATAATTCCGCCTCCAATCCACCGTTTATTATTTTGCTTATTTCTTACGTTTTTTTAAACAAAGCTTATCAGCTTGTTTCGGGTTGATTTAATAATTTTCTGTCAAGTTTATGCATGAGCATATGATTAACATGTTCAACCACTTTCATGCCAAACTTTCCTTCAATCATCTTTAGATATTGCAGATTTGAAAAATATTCTTGAAAAGCCTGATCTCGAAAACGCAGTACTTCAACATTTGATATATACTTTGTTGGTAACGGAAAGGTCTCTTCGTTGAGCTGAGAAAATCCGAGCCAGTTATCAGGCATTTCGACACCATTTTCTATACTCTTTTCATATAGCAGTGAACCGGGATAGGCCATGGTTGAATAAAAATTCGCGTATTCACAATTAAGATCTTTGGCTAGATCAAGGGTTTCCCGCATTGTTGCAAGATCGTCATCTGGAAGCCCAAACATATAATTACCGATTATATTAATGCCAGCCTTTTTAGTCATTTCTATTGCTCTCATTATGGCATCTTGCGCAAATTTTCCTTTATGAACTCCGTTTCGTACCACCTTGCTTCCGGACTCAATGCCATAACAAAGCCAATTAATACCCGCCTGCTTTAATCTTTTCAGCAATTTCTCATTTATAGTATCTACCCTGGCATATGCCCAAATATTTAAATCGTATCCGCGTTCAATAATCAGATCACAAAATTCCAGAACGCGACTCTCTTTTAATACAAAGAGTTCGTCAAGAATTTTGATATTTTTCACATTGTATTCCCTCACTAAAAGATCAATTTCTTCGATAACTTTTTGGGGACTACGAAAACGGATTCGGGGTTTGCCATCGTAAAGCGCACTGATATTGCAATAAGTGCAGTTATAAGGACAACCCAGACTTGTGTAAATTACCGCATAAGGCTGTCGTTTATCAAGATGTTTAAAGCAATGCCAGTTATGCGCCAGATAAAGTTGCATAGGCAATAAGTCCCAGGCTATAAGAGGAAGCTCATCAATATCTTCGACAAGTTTCCCCCACCCATTAGATATAATTTGATCACCATTCCTATACCAAAGACCATTAATTTTATACTTTTCATCATTACACTTCAACGCATCTAATAATTTTGGAACAGTGTAAAAACACTCCCCTCTGCATATAAAGTCAACATGTTCTTCTTTGAGTGTTCTTTCTGGAAGAGCCGAAGGATGAATGCCGTAGAGAAACGTTTTTATATTAGAAGACTTGGTATACAAGTTATTCAAAAGCCAACTTATTGCTGGCATCTTTGGCGTGGAAGAAGCTGATGGATTTGCGCCTATAGCGCTAATTCCAACCAACAGAGGATTGTACTCAACAATCTTATCTGCAGTATATTCCTGAGACCACCCATTTGCATTGGCATCTATTATTGCAACCGAATATCCTTTTTTTCTTATAAATGCCGCCAACAAAGCAGTCCAAATAGGAGGCTCACATGCCGCCAATGAAACGCCCAATTCCCCATACATCTGTTTTTGATTGCTCGGATTGACAAGCAATATGTCTAATCTGCTCATTTATTTACCCTTTAGATCGTGATTTAAATAATGCCGCTTCGCATGGGGTCTTCAACTATTTCACCCAGTCCAGAATTGCATTTGTAATACTCTGTGTGTCTAATCCATATAATAACTGAATGTTTTTTCTCCCGCCATATTTGTAGCAATATGCGGTCTTGAAATCCAAACCAAAGCGCTTAATTGGAACAAACCTATTATTGTCACTCAAAACTTCTATTATGGAACTTCCAAACCCGCCTCGTAGAGTTTGCTCTTCTAATGTCACTATTTTTTGGGCATTGTCTATGGTGTTTAAGAAGACTGTGTCATTAATAGGCAGCGTATACACGTCCAACACGCCAACATCAACAGAATGCTTTGCCAACTCATCGGCAACGTCCAGAGCTCGATGCACCATGTTGCCTGTCGCAACAATACATAGTTCCTTACCATCTCTCAGCCTCGCCATTCCTGAAGAGAAGTCATCGCCTTCAGAATAAATAGTAGGTAACGTCTCTCTATCCAAACGCACGTAATTGGGATAATGAGCCTTGCAAGACAACTCTGCAAATGCTGCGGCCATTACGCTATCAGTGATGGTATGGACTCTCAGATTAGGGAGAATGCGCATAATCGATAGATCTTCTACTGCATGGTGGGTAGGCCCTGAATCCTCATAACTAAAGCCTGCTCCCACACCTACCAACGTTACTGGTATATTCATTCCGGCCAGATCTATACGTATTTGTTCATAGCAACGGAGAGTAATAAAAGGTGCAATTGCGTATGCAAAGACCTTTTTCCCGCCTAAGGCTAAACCAGATGCCAGCACTATCGCCTGTTGCTCGGCGATACCGACACCAACGTACTGACTTGACAGATCGCGCCGAATCTTATCGAGGGCAGGAGCACCCATGTCTGCTGATACAAGGACGATATTTCTATCAACTTTTGCAATGCCATATAATTTATTTAAAAATGCATCTCTCTGGGAAATATTGTTCATAGTATTCACTCCATATCTTTGTTTAATTCGTTTTTCGCATCAATTGCCTGCTGGCCTGCTGGCGCCAACCCGTGCCACAGTGGTGCATCACACAAGAAATTTATACCTTTCCCTTTTACCGTGTCTGCAATTATCATCAACGGTTGCGCAAACTTTCTCGAACGAAAACCGCTCAAGGCACCCAAAATAGCTTCAAAGGAATGACCATTAATTGTAACAACTCTCCACCCAAATGTTCGCCATTTTTCTGCGAAAGGTTCTAGCTCCACTATATTCTCGGTGAAATCGGTAACGCATAAATGGTTCCTGTCAACGATTGCAATCATATTATTCAAGCGGTTATGGCTTGCAAACATTGCAGCCTCCCAAATTGAGCCCTCATAGCATTCTCCATCACCTAAAAGAGCGAATATCAAGTGGCTTTGCATGTTCATTTTTGCTGCCAAGGCTAATCCGGTCGCAATCCCAAAACCGTGACCAAGTGAACCCGATGTTATTTCTGCACCGGGGACATCGTGCTGTAGGTGAACTCCAAATATTCCGTCGCTTTGATTAAATCTATTTAGCTCGTCTTCCGAAAAGAAACCCAGGTCAGCCAATATAGGGTATAAAATAACACTTGCCTGCCCTTTGCTCAAAATGAATCGATCCCGTTCTTCCCAATCAGGATTTTGAGGGTTATATCTGAGAATGTCTGCATAATAAAGTGCAACAAGTATTTCTGTGCACGAAAATGCCGAATTAACATGTCCCGTTCCTGCTTTGCAACACATGTCTAAAACTTGATTTCGAATATACTTGGCCTTTTTTTCCAATTCTTCTATTTTATTCAATATCATAATGAACCCTTTCTCTGTATATTTACAATTATCTTTTAACAGTAGCCCTGTCGGCACGTTATATATAGAGTTTACATTTTCTTGCTATACTCAAGTTCCTTAAATACTTGTATAGACTGCTTGGCACGCTCTTTCTCCCAAATAGAGTAATCTTTTTGCTGACTAAAAAAAACTATCTGACTCCCTGAGAATTCGAATTTGAATGGGACATAAATCAGACCGTTGAGTTTTTCTCTCACCTCCATCTGTTTTTCTGGGGGAACAAAAAGCAGCATGAATCCGCCGCCGCCGGCTCCGGTCAGTTTGCCTCCTATAGCGCCGGCTGAAATGGCTTGATTGTACATCTCATCTACATTTGAATTCGATACTTCGGCACTCAAAGACCGTTTAGCTTGCCAGGCCTCATGTAAGAGCTCACCAAAAGCGGTAATATCCTTGCCTTTATTCAAAACAGCAATGCTTTCTGTCAACAGGTCATTCATTATGCGAAGTTGCCGTCTTTTGTTTTCTATATCGTTAACATAGCTCTCGGCGACGTTTGAGGCCGTACGGATAATTCCTGTGTAAAAAAGCATTAAATGT
>JABMRH010000023.1 GCA_013202725.1 Desulfobacteraceae bacterium | reverse complement strand
TTTCATATACAAGGCGTAGTGATTTTTCAGGCTCGAAGGCATACATACAGTATGTTGAGAGTCTGAAAAATCACTACAACGCAGTAGATGGGACTTTTTACGACGCCATCAACTTTTAAGCCACTCAAGCGGGTTAATCGGTTTCCCGTGATGACGAAGCTCAAAATAGAGTTTCGGGCCGATCATTGAACCTGTATCGCCAACCGTGGCAATAACTTCACCCGCCTCAACATAATCACCCTTTGCCTTAAAGAGCTCTTCAGCATGTGCATAGACCGTGTAGAAATGATTTCCATGATCTATGATAATCATGTTCCCATAACCTTTAAACCAACTGGAGTAAAGTATCTGTCCATTATATACCGAACATATGGGTTCGCCTTTGTCGGCTTTAATATCAATACCTGTTTTGAAATTTAATGTTTTGCTTTGGCTGTTTGTATGTCGGCCAAAAAAATGTATTATTTTACCCTTAACAGGCATTTTAAGCAACCCCTTAAAGGAGCTAAAAGCTCCGTGTGATATGTTTTTAACCTTGTTAGATGCCCGGCTAAAGGATTGGCCCAAGGATTGACCAAAAGATTGTATTGTCCGATCCAGAGCGGCTTCTGTCTGTTTTAATGCTTCAATGGCGGCTAATCTAAGCCTTTTTTTGCTTTGTATATCAACAAGAAGTTTTGAGCGTTTTTTGTTTTCATTAGACATGATGTCGATCTGTTTGTTTAAGTCTGTTTCAAGCAAAAGCTTTTTTGTTTTTTGAGCATTCATTTTGTCTAACAGCCGTTGCAGACTATTCTTGTTTTTTACAAGTTTTCCCCAAACCTCTGCATCATGAGCAAGGATCTGTTCCATGGTGATTTTTCGTTGAAAAAAATCGTTGATCGATTCAGCAGAAACCAGAACATTCATTTTGCCGAGCAGATTTAGTTTATAAACAGCAACGAGACGATTGGATGCATAATCTTCGCTTGTTTTAATCCTTTGCTGGAGGTCATTGAATGCATTGGTTGTTTCATGAATGTTTTTGTCAAGCGAAACGAGTTCAGATCGCAGGGCTGAAACACGCTTTCCGACATTGTTTAGAGCAATATCAGTCTCATTTAAGCTGTTGATAACGGCAACCTCTTTTTCGGTAAAGGTTTGCAGTGCAGCCTCTTGTTTTTCCAGTTTGCGGCTGACATCTTTTGCCTTTTGTTTGGCTGTTTTGATTTTAGCGTCAACATTGCTTAAATTATCAAATGTTTCGCCTTGAACGATCCGAATATAGCGCTTTAGATATCTAATATAACCGACCTGACCATTATGCCGGATTTTAAGCCAGTTATTGCAGTGTGTTAATATTGTTACCTTTGTTCCTTTTTTGAGCGTTTTGGTAGGAGGTTTATCGATTCCTGGTTCCGATCGCATGTTAAGCCCTGGCACAATTATAATACCTATTTCACTTGATTGAGCGCTAATAGCCATGGCAGAATACAAAAACATAATAATGACGGCGGTAATAAAAATTATAAAAACAAGCGATATAAGATGAGAATTTTTCACGCAGTTTATTCTTTTAAAAATTGTCTCAGAGAAATAAAACAGCCTAACCATCCAACAAGCATGCTGCACAATATTATTGTGCCGGACAGCCTGAGCGAAAAAAACCTGACGTGTAACAAACCGGAAGACAGGCCATATTCAACATTAGTTGCTATATATAAAAAGGCGGCAAACAATACGGCAAGCCCGATGATTCCTCCAAGCGCACCCTGGATAATACCTTCAATGTAAAAAGGGGCCTTTATAAATCGGTCGGTAGCTCCAACCAGACGCATTATTTCAATCTCTTCACGCCTTGAATAGATTACAAGTCTGATAGTGTTGACTACGATAAAGACAGCGGCCATAAAGAAAATACCGCTCATAGCATACCCTGTTAACCTGAACAGATCAAAGAGCTTAACAAATCGTCCGATCCATTTCCGGCCATATTCAACATCATCTATTTCAGGAAGTGATTCAAGCTGAACCGCCATATTTTCAATATTTTCAATGTTTGAAGACCGCCCTGCAAGACGGATTTCAAAGGCATCGGGAAGCGGGTTCTCCTTGAGACCATCAAGAAGGGAAGATTGCCGTTTCATCTGCTCTCTAAGTCGCTTCATAGCTTCCTCTTTTGATATGAATTCGGCCTCGGCAACCCCATAGAGCCCCTGAATTTTGTTTTTTATATCAACAAGGTTTGCTTCAACTATATCCGGTTTGAGGTATGCTATTATTCTTATTCCCTTTTTCCAGGAATTCATATAGTCGTTTGTGTTGAGAAAAAAAAGAACAAGAGCGCTGACTATAAGTATTGACAGAAATATTGTAATAATTGTGACTGTATTCAGAAATTTGTTGGTTCGGATATCCTGAAAGGCCCTTTTAAAAAAGAAAATCATTACTTCGAAACCTGACGTCCCTCTTTAAGATGGATTGCTCTGCAGCCTGTTTTGCGTATCAATTCCTGATCGTGGGTTGCAATAAGGAGTGTGCCTCCTCGCGCGTGGAACCCTTTAAGAAGATCAAAAACAGCGCCGGCCGATTCCGGGTCAAGGCTGCCGGTTGGTTCATCGGCTAAGATTATCTTAGGCATCCCTACAACCGCTCTGGCCACTGCGATTCTTTGCTGTTCTCCGCCTGACAGGCTTTGAGGCAGGGCATTAAACCTCTTTTCCATTCCTACCATTCTAAGCACGCTGTTTACTTTTTTCCGGATAAACCGCCTTTTTTTACCCATTGCCTCAAGCACTAAAGCAACATTATCAAATACGGTTTTCGTGGGTATCAGCTTGTAATCCTGAAATATTATCCCTAACTTTCGTCTTAAAAGCGGAATCCGTTTGCGGGCAATTCTGGAAAGATTCATTCCGTCGATTAATATTTGCCCTTCTGATACAGGTTCTCCAAGATAAAGGAGCTTCATCAGGGTGGATTTGCCTGCCCCGCTGGGACCGGTGATAAAAATGAATTCATTTTTGGATACATCGAGATTTATATTGATTAAAGCCTTTTTTGAGCCGTAATTCTTGTGGACATGGAACATTCGAATTATTGCACTTTTGTCATTTTTGTCGATCATTCTAAGCCGGCCTCAACCTCTTGCGCCCGGCCCATTGCCCAATACAGATAGGCTTTTGATATTTTGAAATCATATAATGCATTGTAATAATTAGTCATGGTTTTGGAAAGAAGCGTTTGTGCATCCAGGACATCTGTTGAAGTGTCCATCTGTTCTTTATACCGTTCTTCGCTGATCCTGAAGTTCTCTTTGGCCTGTTCAATGGCTTGTTTTACAGCCATAATATTTTGTTCGGATTCTTTGGTGTTAAGATATGCCTGTTTTACCTCGAGATGAATATTGTCGATGATCTCGGCAAGTTGATATCGAGCCTGTGCAAGAGCGCTTAGTTTTTCCTTTACGCCGTATCCGGTTTTGCCCCATTCCCAGAAATTCCATGAAGCTGTGGCTGTAACATCCCAACTATCAGGATCGCTTATTCCATCTCCACCATCAGCATCAAAATCGGTTCCAGCTTTATAATAATTACCTTCTAATGTTATTGATGGATAATAATCTGTTTTCCCAAGCTTTAACTCTTTTTGTGCGATTTCAACCTGCAGTTCGGCCTCTTTTATTTCCAGACGGTTTTTTTCAGCCATATCAAAGCAAAAATCGATTTTCTTTTCAAAAAAACAATAATCAACAATATCCTTGATTTCGACAGGAGCGTTAATTTGCCTGCGCAATAAAATATTAAAATTCGATTTTGCTGTTTCCAGGTTGTTTTGAGCAACGATAAGATCCTGCCGGGCATTGGCCAGTTCAACCTGAGCTTTCAACAAATCGTTTAACGGGGTCATTCCGACTTCATAGAAATCTTTTGCCACATCTTTGTGAGCTGAAATCTGCGTAACCGCTTCTCTTGCAATTGCCGCCAGCTTTTGCGCCTTTAATAGAGTAAAATATACTTTATTTGCTTCAAAGACAACCGCCTCTCGGACAGTCTTTTCATTAATCCGCGCAATGTCAAAATCAAGGACCGCAACCTTATACTTGTTAATAAGGGAAAACCCTGTAAATACAGGCTGTGTGAATGTGCCGGTAAAAGTATACTTGTTTTTTGGAACCGTTACGCCATCGGCCGCAGTAGTTCGCTCTTCATAGTTACGCTTGTATTTATAGGTTGCGCCCAGGGTTGGAAGAAAATTGCTTCGTTGTTTCAGCCTGGCGGAAGCTGCGGCATTTATATCCTCTCTGGAAGACTTAAGCCCGAGATTGGCCTTTATTGCCTGCCTGATTGTCTGTTCAAGAGTAAAGACCTCTTCGGCTTCGGCAAGACTGGGGAAAACCGGAAAAGACCAAATAATTACAAAAAGAATTAAACATTTATGGCAAAAATAGTTAAAATACAATGTGTAGCCTATTTCCTTTTGAGACCTTTGAAAAATGCTCAATTAGATTGACCAAAATTAATTTTATATGATATTGCAGCCTTTAAGGTTAGGGAGTGCTGTTTCCAGTTTTCCTTGCTCAAAACCTCCACTGAATCCCATAAACAGGCTTCTTCCAGTTCAGTGGAGGTTTTTTATCTTATAATTACCCTGAAATCAACAACTACTTGAAAAATGAGGATACAGGCCATGAAACAGGAACTTATTGAAATGCTTTGTCGAAAATCCTTTAAATATAGCGACAAACCGACCTTTAAGCTTGTTTCAGGCAACATGAGTTGTTTTTATGTTAATTGCAAACCAACTACCCTGAGCCCAAGAGGCATGTTTTTAATCGGTCACCTTGTGTTTGATTTGATTAAAGATCTGAATGTTGCGGCAATCGGCGGGCTTACATTCGGCGCAGATCCTGTTGCCGTCGCGACCGCTTTTGCCTCTGAATTAAATCAAAAACCGATAAATGCCTTTTCAATACGCAAGACCAGGAAAGATCACGGCATTGTTAGGTGGATCGAAGGGGATGTAAAACCCGGCGACAGGGTCGTGATAATAGATGATGTGGTTACAACAGGAGGCTCGACGATCAAGGCGGTTGAACGGGCAAGGTCTGAAGGCCTGAAGGTGGTTAAGGCTGTAATACTGGTTGATCGCCAGGAAGGTGGCCTTGAAAATATCCGCAAACAGGTACGCGATGTTTCTGCAATTATTTCAAGGGATGAGCTTGTAAATTGCGCATGCATCCTCTGATTCCCATGCTGTTACACTTATAACCTTTATGTCGTTGTCTTTTATTATCGCCTGCAGTTCTTTGGCGATATAAAGGGCGATATTTTCAGAGGATGGATTGTTATCATGAAAACAATCAAGTTCATTGAGGACACAGTGGTCAAGCTTTGCGGTAATTTCGGCAACATGCTTCTTTATCTCTCCGAAATCAATTATAACTCCGGCGCTGTTTAATCTTTTACTTCCCACACAAACCTCAATCTTCCAGTTATGACCATGCATATTCTCACATTTTTTTGCCACCAGCTTGAGCCGGTGGGCTGCTGCAAAATGGGTGATAACCTTTAACTCAAACATTTTATCAAATACCTTTCTGTTTATCCGAAAGCTGTTGTATTAGCGCCTTTGAACATATTTTTTAATTTTGTCGACAGCTTGCTTGATTCGAGTTTTGCAAATTCCTTGAGAAACTCTTCCTGTTTTTTGGAAAGATTGGTAGGTGTATTAATGATAATTTGCATTATCTGATCGCCGCGTCTGCCATTCCTGAGAGAGGGTATGCCAAGCCCTGAGAAACGTAATATATCTCCAGGCTGTGTGCCTTTGGGGATTTCGAGCTTTTTTTCATTGTTTAATGTGGGCACCTTTATTTTATCTCCAAGCGCGGCCTGTATAAATGATATCGGTATCCGGCATATAATGTCCGTATTGCTGCGTTCGAAGAATTCATGGGGTTCTACACTAATAAAAACATAAAGGTCTCCCGGAGGACCGCCGTAAAGCCCGGCTTCTCCTTCACCTGTCAGACGAAGTCTGGACCCTGAATCCACACCTGCCGGTATTTTAACAGAAACCTTTTTGCTGACCATCACCTGCCCTGTCCCATTGCAATGAGAGCATGGATGAGGTATGGACTGACCCTGGCCGCGGCATGTCGGACAGGTAGTCCTTACCGTAAAAAAACCCTGAGACCTGGATATCTGGCCAGTGCCGTTACAGCGCCTGCAGTTTTCCGGCTGTGTGCCCGGCTTGCAAGCATTGCCGTTGCATGTAGAGCACACCTCCATCTTTTCAATGTTTATTCCCGTGTCTGTCCCAAAGGCCGCTTCCATGAAGCTTAAGTTTAAATTATAACGAAGATCCGCCCCTCTCTGAACTTTTGTTCTGAACCCTGTTGTTCTGAATCCGAAAAAATCTTCAAAAATGTCCCCAAAGCTTGAAAAAATATCGTCAAAACCACCAAAACCGGAAAAACCGGTTCCTTCGATGCCCTGGTGCCCATACTGATCATAAATATTGCGCTTCTGGGGGTCATGAAGCACCTCGTAGGCTTCGGCAGCCTCTTTAAAGCTTTCCTCCGATGCTTTGTCGCCGGGGTTTCTGTCAGGATGGTATTTAAGGGCCTGTTTGCGGTAGGCGGCCTTTATTTCACTTCCAGAGGCATTTCGGTTTACGCCTAAAATTTCATAGTAATCACGTTTAGCAGTCATTTAGCTTCCTGATATTTTTACGGCTCTCATGTTGAGACCTTTGAAAAATGTTCAATTTTGCTCAAGTTCAAGAAAGGCGAAAATATGAGCGCTGATGCTTCACTTCGTGTAACCGGAGGAATATATTGAATATTTCGAGGATTAAAATTTGAGCCTGACGCGGAAATTGGGCAAAAGGGGGCGTTTTGCAAATGTCTCATGTTGTCACGGCCTTTTTGATATGATAGATACACTTAACTTGAGTACTTAATTCAAAAACATAATGCATAAGGCATACTTGTCAATGAAGAATGTAGAACTTCACTTTATAAGGGAGATGTTTGAGCAAATAGCGCCAAGGTATGATCTGTTAAACCGTCTTTTAAGCTGCAGGCAGGATGTTTACTGGAGAAGGATGATGGTGTCTGAAATAAAGGTCCCTGCCGATGGGCTATTGCTGGATGTGGCCTGTGGAACCGGCGATGTTGTCCTTGAAATAATTCGGCAAAAAGGGTCGTCTATAAAAGTTTGCGGAATCGATTTTTCAACATCCATGCTCATGTTTGCCAAGGACAAAATAAGAGATATGCATGACGGCTCAAATATTCATCTACTTTCCGGAAACGCATTGAATCTTCCGTTTAAGGCGGAAACCTTTGATGCGCTTACAATTGCATTCGGCATCAGGAACATTGTTGACAAGTTGTCGGCTCTGCAGGTTTTTCATAGAGCGTTAACCACAGGCGGAATGATTCTTGTTCTTGAATTGGCCTTTCCTGAAAAAGGATTGCTGCCGGCCCTTTACCATCTTTATTTTAGGAAAATTCTACCTGTTATAGGAGAGTTGTTTTCAAAGAATCTAATGGCATATCAATACCTTCCCTGTTCCGTTAAAAATTTTCCGGATCCTTATTCATTTGCCGCAACAATGCGTAAGGCAGGGTTTCAAGATGTCAGATGGAAAAAACTGGCGCTTGGAATTGCGGTATTATATGTTGGATATAAGAAAAAACTATAAAAAAAGCCCTGCATGCAAAGCAAAAACATACAGGGCTTTTTTTGTAATTATTTAATCATTTAGCCTGCAAAGGCTTTTTCAAAATTGGGAACAACCTGTTTTTTGCGGCTCATAACGCCGTCCAGCCACACTTTTCCTCCGGCAGGAGCTACGCCAAATGCCTTTTCCACTACAGAAGGATCATCAGAGACGATCAGCATTTCAGTGCCTTCTTTTATGATATCGGTCAGCAACAGGAAAACAGAGTGTCTGCCGCCTTCTTCTTTAAGGGCCTTGATATCTTCAACCAGAGCAGGCTTAACACTATCCAGAAGAGACAGGTCTACAACTTCAAGCTGACCAATCCCTACCTTATTTCCGCTCATATCAAAGTCTTTATAATCGCGTAATACCAATTCTCTGGCAGGAGTACCTTCAATAGCAGATTTTACCTTGAACATCGACATGCCAAGAGCTTTTAAATCAGATTCGCCACAAATCTTTGCCAGGGCTTCGCATGCCTCTTTATCCTTATCCGTACAGGTAACGGATTTGAAGATAACGGTATCGCTC
>JABMRH010000183.1 GCA_013202725.1 Desulfobacteraceae bacterium | reverse complement strand
CTCAGAAGTTGCCAGATAAACCCCTTCAGGCAGTTTTTCTATGTGAATATTAATAATCTTTTCCATAACTCTCCTTATTACTCTTTCCATTTGATTTTTTATAATTATCGCTTTGATTACGTTTTTTATTAAATATCAAAGGCAGGAGTTGATTGTCAATATCGACTTTTTACGAATTTATTAAAAATAACCTACTTAAACTAAAAAATCCAGAACCATTTTCAGGAAGTGTGAGGGGTCAGGGGATCGGGTGTGCAGAATGTCGAAGTGCTTGAACACTTCATAATTCGACATTTTTTAAAAAATCATGATAAGATTGTAGATGAAGTGCAGGCGACCATGTATTTTGTTGGTAGAAGATTAGATAAGGGAGGCTTTGTCAATGGATTTTATTGAAAAGACAAGAATCAGGATGGAGAACTGGATCACACACAATAATCATCATCAGGAGGAATATGAGATGCTTGCTGAACAACTGGAGACAGCAGGAAAGGCTCTCCTTTAGCAAGTGGTTTCGCGGTTTTGATAAAGATTCCGCTACCGCTTATATTGCTGGAAAAAGCATTTACACATATATAGTGTTTATGCTAAAAAATCAATTCCAAAGCTCAAAATGCAACACAAAAAAACAAGGAATGAATTTAATGAATAACAATGCAATCGAACCATCTCTACCGGCTAATTTTATCAGGCATATAATTGAAGAAGATTTGAAGGCGAACAAAAACAACGGTCGTATTGTAACCCGCTTCCCGCCTGAACCAAACGGCTATCTTCATATCGGACATGCCAAGTCGATCTGTCTTAATTTTGGGATTGCCGCCGAACATGATGGAGGTGTTTGCAATTTGCGATTTGACGATACAGATCCCGGCAAGGAGGATATCGAATATGTTGAATCAATAAAATCAGACGTCAGGTGGCTTGGATTTGACTGGGGTGACCGGCTCTATTATGCATCAGACTATTTTGAGAAACTCTACCAATACGCTGTTCAGTTGATAAAAAAGGACAAAGCCTATGTATGCAGCCTGAGTGCGGAAGAAATAAGAAAGTATCGCGGCACTCTTACCGAGCCTGGGAAAGACAGCCCCTATCGCAACCGTTCGATTGAAGAAAACCTGGACATGTTTGAACGGATGCGGGCAGGCGAATTTGAAGACGGGGAGCATGTGCTTCGGGCAAAAATTGATATGAAAGCCCCGAATTTAAATATGCGTGATCCGGTTATTTGCCGGATTAAACACATGGAGCATCACAGAACCGGCAACAGGTGGTGCATTTATCCGATGTATGATTATGCTCATTGTCTTTCCGATTCCATCGAAGGGATTACACATTCCCTCTGCACCCTGGAATTCGAAGACCACCGGCCGCTTTATGACTGGATACTTGACGAACTGGGTGTAGATTGTCATCCTCAACAGATTGAGTTTGCCAGACTCAACCTGACCTACACAGTGATGAGCAAGCGGAAACTTTTGAAACTGGTTGAACAGGGGCATGTTTCCGGATGGAACGATCCGCGCATGCCGACTCTGTCCGG
The DNA here is from genome assembly GCA_013202725.1 of Desulfobacteraceae bacterium. Taxonomy (GTDB): domain Bacteria; phylum Desulfobacterota; class Desulfobacteria; order Desulfobacterales; family ETH-SRB1; genus Desulfaltia. The sequence continues at coordinate 5,363 of JABMRH010000183.1, read as the reverse complement.
AATGCGGAGACGCGGTTATACGCCGGAATCTATCAGGGTATTTTCTGATCGCATCGGAGTGGCCAAAAGGGAAAGTATCGTAGATTGTGCATTGTTGGAACACTGCATAAGGGAAGATCTGAATGAACGATCTCCCAGGGTTATGGGTGTATTGCGCCCGCTTCGCGTGATTATTGACAACTATCCGGAAGACCTGACAGAGGAGCTGGAGGCTCAGAATCACCCGACAAATCCAGGCATGGGGACTCGGAAGGTTCCCTTTTCACGGGTGCTTTATATTGAACAGGAGGATTTTCGTGAAGATCCGCCCAAAAAGTTTTTCCGACTGGCGCCAGGCCGTGAAGTAAGGTTGAGGTACGCCTATTATATCAAGTGTGAGCGGGTGGTAAAGGATGAGAAAACCGGCAAAATTATTGAGCTGCGCTGCACATATGATCCTGAAACAAAAGGGGGATGGTCTTCGGACGGACGCAAAGTCAGAGGAACTCTTCACTGGGTTTCCGCGCCTCATGCAATTAAGGCTGAAGTCCGCCTGTATGACCGTCAGTTTATAAAAGAAAATCCAACAAGGGGAAAAGACAACGCTGATTTTATGGATTATTTGAATCCAAATTCCCTGGAAATACTAACATCCAGCCGTGTTGAACAAGGCCTTGCAGGCGCAAAACAGGGAAGCCGGTATCAGTTTGAAAGGCTTGGTTATTTCTGTGTGGATTCTGTCGATTCGCATGAAGGGGCGCTTGTATTTAACCGGACAGCAACTCTGCGTGATTCATGGGCAAAAATTGAAAAAAGACAGGGACGGTAAAAAAGAAGCAAAATAAAAAAATGGCTGGGAGACCAGGATTCGAACCTGGGTTGACGGAGTCAGAGTCCGTAGTCCTGCCGCTGGACGATCTCCCATTTTTCAAAGGTCTTATTGCTTTTTTCGATATACAAAAGCAATAAATGAGTCAAGACAAATTTTATATCAATACTTTTTGCCCTTGATAAACTGCACCGCATTTTGCAGCCGCAATATAACCCGCTTTTTGCCAAGCACCTCAATAATTTCAAATATGCCGGGACTGACTGTTTTTCCTGTAAGCGCAACCCTTACCGGCTGAGCGATTTTACCAAGTTTAAGGCCTGTAATTTCCATAACTTTTTTAAAAGCATTTTCAAGACTATTTTCATTAAACGATTCGAGCGGTTCAAGCTGATCAATTAACTGCTTGAGAGCCTCGATCAAAGCTGGTTCAAGAAACTTTTTTGCCGCTTTTTCTTCATACAAAACACTTTCCTGGAAATAAAAAAGGGCTCCATCCGCCATATCAATCAGGGTTTTGCTTCTGGTATTTAATGTTTTAATAACAGAGTCAAGGAAATCACCCTTCTCGACCATGCATCCTCTTTCTTTAAGAAACGGCAAAAGGTGACTGGAGAGATTTCTTGGAGATGCGGCCTTGATGTGATCGGCATTAAGGGCGAGCAGCTTTTCCTGATCAAAAATGCCCGGGGATTTTCCAATATTTTCCAGTGTAAATTTTTCGATCAGCTCATCTCGTGTAAAAAATTCCTGGTCACCATATGACCACCCTAACCGCACAAGATAATTAATCAGGGCATCAGGCAGATAACCCATGTCTCTGTATGCGGTAACGGACATTGCGCCATGCCGCTTGCTCAACCTGGTCCGGTCTTTGCCCAATACCATGGGTACATGGCCGAAAGCCGGCAAGGGACTTCCCAGGGCATTATAAAGCATTATCTGTCTTGGAGTATTGTTAAGATGGTCATCACCTCTAATTACAGTGTTTATGCCCATTGTAATATCATCAACAACCACGACAAAATTGTATGTATGAGTTCCATCGCTTCGGCAGATAATAAAATCGTCCTGTTCAGAATTTTGGAAAACAATGCTGCCCTTTATAATATCTTTAACAACAGTTGTTCCTGTTGCGGGCGCTCTGAAACGGATAACGGCATTGCCGGTTTTTGCAAGACCTTTGTCACGGCATGTGCCGTTGTATTTTGGTTTTCCGCCGGTTGCCATGGCCTCTTTTCTCATTGTTTCGATCTTTTCCGGAGAACAGGTGCAGTAATAAGCATGGCCTGAATCAAGGAGTTTCTGAATATATGTTTGATAAACATCGAAACGCTTTGACTGGAAATAGGGGCCATCATCCCAGTCGATGCCAAGCCACTCAAGGGCTTCAAATATTGCATCCACGGAATCCTGTGTGGAGCGTTTTATATCAGTGTCTTCAATTCTAAGAATAAAGCGGCCCTTAATATGCCGTGCATAAAGCCAGTTAAAAAGAGCGGTTCGTGCGCCCCCGACATGGAGATATCCGGTTGGACTGGGAGGAAAGCGAGTAATAATCATGTTATGTTCTCCACTTTATTCAGGTTTAAGATTTAAAAATTATAAAAATATCATATTAAATCGATGCAAACAAGGAAAACAAAAAAATGTGGATAAAAATCCTTGACAATCATTTATATTTTAATTACTACAATTGCGCATGTTAATCAATGTAGTAATTTACGATGTATTTATAATAAATTTAAATAGTTAAGCAGGAGATTACTCATGGCTGTGCCAAAACGTAAAAAATCTAAGTCAAAGCGTGACTCACGACGTGCTCACACAAAGGTGCTGGCTCCAAATCTTTCGGTTTGCCCACAGTGCGGAGAGGCCAGACTCCCGCACCATGTATGTAAAAGTTGCGGATCTTATAATAGGCGCACTGTGATTGAAGCCAAAGAATAAAGCTGGAGATATTAAATATGAAAACACCTGATCCTAAGGCGGGAAACGTTCTTAAGGGCCTGGATTTAGAATCAAGACAAATGGTCATTGATACAGTAAGGCAGCTTAAAAAACGGGTTCTTACAAAAGAAAATATTCTTAAATTTGATAAGGAGGAAATTTTTCCTGAAGAGATTATCCGTTCAATGCTTGGTCCGGATATCGGTTTGCAGCTCCTTTTCATTCCAGAAGCTTATGGCGGTTTGGGTGGAGGGGCCAGAGACTGTTTTGAAGTTATCCGCGAAATTTCCAGTATATGTCTTGGCATTGCCACAGGCTTTTTTGCTGTGCAGCTCGGCTCAGATCCTTTGCTTGTTGGAGCTACAGAAGAGCAGAAACAAAAATGGTTAGGGGCTATCGCCGAAGGAGATGTACTCGTCGCGTATGCTGTAACTGAACCTGGCGCTGGAAGCAATCTGGCAGCCTTAAAAACAAAGGCCGATCCGGTATTAAACGATGAGGGCAAGGTAACAGGGTATAAAATCAACGGGACCAAACAGTTTATTTCAACCGGAGGATATGCCGATTTTATCACCCTTCTTGCAAATACGCCGGAAGGGCCTTCCTTTTTCGTAGTTGAAAAGGGAACAGAAGGTTTTGTGCAGGGAAAGGGCGAAGAAAAACACGGTATTCGTGCTTCAAATACATCTCCGCTTTCATTCACCGATGTGTTTGTGCCTGTTGAAAATCTCATCGGAGGCGTGCCTGGAAACGGGATGAAGCAGGCCAACAAGGTTTTTGGGTATACAAGGCTGATGGTGGCTGCCATGGGTTTAGGCGCCGGAAAAGCTGCTCTGGATATTGTTATTCCGTATGCAAAAGAAAGGATACAGTTTGGTTCCCCTCTGTCAGAAAAGCAGGGCTACACTCATAAATTAATTGTCCCGAATGCTGTAAGGCTTGAAGCAGCGACAGCCTATAGCGAGGAGGTCGCATTAAGACTGGACTCGGGAGGAGAGGACCTGCAGGTAGAAGGAGCTATTGCAAAATTCTTTGCCACGGAATCAGCTAACAAAACAGCCGATGATGCAATGCAGGCTCTTGGAGGCTATGGATATATTGCCGAGTTCGAAGTGGAAAAGATAAAAAGGGATGTAAAGGTAACATGTATCTATGAAGGAACCAGCGAGATACTGCAAAATATTATCAGTACATTCCGGTGGAAAAAAACTCGAAAATCAAAGGGCGAGTATTACAAGGCTATCAGCTCAGAGATGGAAGATCTGGATAGCGCTATGGGCGATGCAGGCTGCCGGTTTTACGCACTGGCCGCAAAGGTCCTTAACGATGCTATTATGCTGATAAATGATAACAGGCTTACCAAACAGCAATATGTCATGTTTGCTATTGCTGATATGATGACTCATGTTGAGGTTGGCGCAAGCATGGCTCGCAAAGCAATAAAGCTAAATAAAACCGGCAATCCTGAAGCTGAAAAGATCAAGGTCATGTCCAGGATTTTTGCGAACGATACAGCACAATTAGTGGCTCAGAATATACTGAAAATCCTGAGAGGCTCAGGTGTATTTGATCAGCAAGCGGTTTCCGAATTTATGGAAAGAGTCGCATTTAATGAATTAATATGCAGCTATGAAAATATCATAAAAGACATGGATATAGTTGCAGACATATTGTTTGAGAGGTCATGATGTCGGATCAGAACAAACGTATAGTAGTTGTGACAGGCGGTTCAAGGGGTATTGGGCGGGCAATTTGTCTTGCGTTGGCGGGGCCGGATACTCATGTTTATTTTAACTATTTTGCTCCTGGTGACTTTGCAGCCGCTGAAATTGCGGCTGCCGCGGAAACAGAAAAACTTGTTTCCGGTTTAGGAGGTTTTGCAACAGGTCTGAGTGTAAATGTTGCGTCAGAAAAAGATGTGTCAAGCTTTTTTAAAACAATACTCGACAAAACAAAACGGATCGATGTTCTTGTAAACAACGCGGGTATAACCAGAGACGGCCTTCTGGTCCGTATGAAGGAAAAGGACTGGGATGCTGTATTGGATATTAATTTAAAGGGTGCGTTTAACTGCACAAAGATTGCGGCCAGAACCATGATGAAGCAACGTTCAGGATGTATTATTAATATAGCATCGGTCGTTGGTGTAACCGGCAATCCGGGTCAGGCAAATTATGTGGCGTCAAAAGCGGGCATAATCGGACTTACTAAGGCAGTAGCACAGGAACTTGCATCGCGAGGTATTACTGTCAATGCGGTTGCTCCAGGCTTTATAGAAACAGATATGACTGCATCGCTTTCAGACAAGGCAAAAGAGGCAATGACAAGCCAGATACCATTAGGTCGCGCAGGAAAACCTGAAGATGTGGCGGCCGTAGTTGCTTTTCTGGCGTCTAAAAGCGCAGCATACATTACCGGACAGGTAATTCATGTAAACGGCGGCATGTATATGTGACCTAAAATAAGCGATTAGCCATTAGCTTTTAGCTATTAGTCAAACTATATCAAGATGTTATTACCTCAATTGAGCTTTTAGCAGTTAGTTTTTAGCAGTTAGAACAATAATTTCAATATATTGCTAAAGGTCAACATTTCACCCGATGGG
>JABMRH010000182.1 GCA_013202725.1 Desulfobacteraceae bacterium | reverse complement strand
CCGTCTTATAACCGTACAACGACACTTGTCATTTCGACCAAAGGGAGAAATCCTTAACTATATGTTTTGCAGTAAGATTTCTCGTCGCTTCGCTTCTCGAAATGACATCTAAATGGTAACTAACGTTGTAGGGTTAGGAAAAAAACAATGTCTATACATCTTTCAAAAAATGCAAGGGTTGTGCTGGAAAAGCGGTATCTGAAAAAGGACCTCAAGGGGAAAATAATCGAAACGCCTGAAGACTTGATTGCAAGGGTGGCAAAGGCTATTGCTTCTGTTGATAAGATATTCGATCCTAAAGCTAATGTTGATAAAACCAGGCAAAAATTTTTAAAACTTTTAAGCAATAAGTGGTTTTTACCCAACTCGCCTACCCTTATGAATGCCGGCAGACGTCTTGGGCAGCTTGCCGCCTGCTTTGTTCTTCCTGTCGAAGATTCAATGGAAAGTATCTTTGAAACCTTGAAACATGCTGCAATGATACACAAAAGCGGCGGAGGCACAGGATTTTCTTTCTCGCGGGTTCGTCCTGAAAAGGATATTGTCCTGTCAACTGCCGGCATTTCAAGCGGTCCTATTTCATTTATGTCTGTTTTCGATGTGGCTACTGAAACCGTCAAGCAGGGAGGTGCCCGCAGAGGAGCCAACATGGGTCTTTTGCGGGTGGATCATCCTGATATCGAAGTTTTCATAAATTCAAAAAATGATCCGCGCATGTTAAATAACTTCAACATCTCGGTTGCCGTCTCCAAAATATTTATAGCTGCGCTTAAAAAAGATTCCGATTACGAGCTTATCAATCCACGAACAGGCGAGGTTGTAAAACAGGTTTCCGCAAAAAAAATATTTAATATGATTGTTGCTTCTGCCTGGCAAACCGGAGAACCGGGAGTAATATTTATCGATCGCATAAACCAGGACAACCCAACACCACACCTTGGCGATATTGAAGCCACTAATCCCTGCGGCGAACAACCTCTTCTGCCCTATGAATCATGCACCCTTGGCTCCATTAATCTTTCCAGAATGGTGACGACTAAAAACACTCTTGATTTAAACCGATTAAAAAGGACTGTTCACGATGCGGTCCATTTCCTTGATAATGTAATAGACGCAAACAAATATCCCCTCGCGCGCATTGAAAAAATGAGCAAAGGAACAAGGAAAATCGGTCTGGGGGTAATGGGTTTTGCCGACATGTTGATAAAAATGGGGTTGCCTTACGATTCCGACAAGGCTGTTGCCCAGGCGGAAAAAGTAATGTCGCTGATCTCAAAAGAATCTAAAAAGGCATCTGCCGCCCTTGCCAAAAAACGCGGGAATTTTCCATATTACAAGCAAAGTGTCTTTGACAACCCATCAACGCCATATATGCGAAATGCCACTACCACTACAATTGCTCCGACAGGCACCATCAGTATTATTGCCGACACTTCAAGCGGAATAGAACCGATTTTTGCCGTGGCATATGCAAGGCATGTGCTTGACGGAAAGTTTCTTCCTGAAATACATCCGCTTTTTATTAAAATCGCCAGAAAGGAAGGATTTTACAGTAAAAAGCTCTTTGGCGAAATTGCAAAAACAGGTTCCATACAGTCGCTTGATTTTGTTCCTGATCACATAAAAAGGCTTTTCAGAACAGCTCATGATATTTCAACAAAATGGCATGTTAAGATTCAGGCTGCATTCCAGAAATATTCGGATAATGCTGTTTCCAAAACAGTCAATTTTCCTCCTGACGCCACCAAGGAGGATATTAAAAATGTATATCTTTCTGCTTACAGAAGCGGTTGCAAAGGTGTAACAATATACAGATACGGAAGCCGTGATCATCAGGTTTTAAGTCTCGGCAGGGAAGAAAAGGAATCCGCGAAGATAGCTCCCAGGCCGAGACCCATGCGCACTCACGGTATTACGGAAAGAATCAGCACAGGGTGCGGGAAACTGTATGTTACAATAAATTCCGACGAAAAAGGAATGTGCGAAGTCTTTGCGCAGATGGGAAAAACCGGCGGATGTGCATCATCTCAGATTGAAGCCGCGGGCCGCCTGATATCCCTTGCTTTGCGATCAGGAGTAAATATTGATGCCATCATCAAGCAGCTTATAGGCATCCGGTGTCCTTCACCTGCATGGCAAGACGGGAAAATGGTTCTATCCTGCCCTGATGCAATTGCTCAAGTGCTGATAAAGCTAACAAATTCAAATTTCAATGAAATAGAAAAAATGATTTATATTTGCCCTGAATGCGGCGGTATGTTGTTTCATGAAGAGGGATGTCTTATCTGTCACTCATGCGGGTTCTCAAAATGCAGTTAGATTAATCAAAAGAAATATTTGATAATTACAAAGCCAGCAACAAGAAGAACGGTAAATGCAACTGCCAGCGTATTGAAATATCTCTCAATAAATGCTTGAATCCCGGAACCAAAGCGGTATATCAGCCAACCAACCAGGAAAAAACGCATGGAACGGGAAACCAGCGAAGCAATCACAAATACGGAGAAATCGATGCCCAGAGCTCCGGCGGAAATAGTAAACACCTTGTAGGGGATGGGAGTAAATCCGGCAATACCGATTGCCAGAGCATCATATTGCATGTAAAGAGACTGGATATATTCAACCTTTTGGGTTAAACCATAAAAGCTTATAATCTTCTCCCCGATGCCGACCATAAAACGCCATCCAATCAAATAGCCTAAACATCCCCCAAGTACGGAACCTGCCGAACATACCAGCGCATAATAAAACGACCTTTTTGGTATTGCCACGGCAAGGGCTATCAGAAGAATATCGGGGGGTACGGGGAAAAAAGAGGATTCACAAAAAGCGAGAATAAATAATGCCCATGTCCCATATGCTGTTTCCGCCCAGCGGAGGACCCATGAATAAAGCCGTCGAAGCATTTATTGATATCTCCAGCCTTGTTCGCCAAGCAGTTTTACAAACCTGCATCCGCCAAGATATGTTTTGCGGATACCCTGCTCATCCTTATATAGTTTTATCAACTCCTGCGAAAATTGATCTCCGACCGGTATTACCATACGTCCGCCAATTGTTAGTTGTTTTATCAGGGTTTCGGGGATCTCCGGAGCGCCGGCTGTAACGATAATGGCATCAAACGGACTTTCGGCTTTCCATCCCATGGTGCCGTCGGAATATCTGGCTACTATATTGTGATAATGAAGCTCGTCAAAAAGTTTGCGCGCTTTAATAAAAAGTGGGTTTATTCTTTCGATGGTATATACTCTGAATGCAATTTCAGCTAAAATTGCGGCCTGATATCCTGATCCTGTCCCGATTTCAAGCACCCGGTCATCCTTGCCTAATTGCAGAGCCTGTGTCATCTCCGCTACGATATATGGCTGTGAAATTGTTTGCTGTTCACCAATGGGAAGCGGATAATCACCATACGCCTGATCCATTAAGGCCTCACTTACAAACAGATGCCTGGGAACCTTACGCATGGCTGCAAGGACATTTATGTCTGTTATCCCGCGTGACTCAATCTGCTTGACGACCATTTGTTCGCGCTTGCTTTCAAATGCGATGGAATCCTTTCTCATAGTAAATTTCCTATCAAACCAGCATGGACAGGTCAAGAATTTAACAAAAAAACCCATAGACATGGTGGTTATCGAAAAGAACGAAAAATTACGAAAAGTTATGGATGAAGATGGCGTTCTCTATGTATTGGGAAACGCCGCTGACGAAGCAACCCTTATCAATGCAGGTATAAAACACGCAAAAAGTCTGGTCGCTGTCCTGGGGACAGACACCGATAATGTCTTTCTTGTTCTGACTGCCAGACAGCTCAAACCGGATCTTCATATAACAGCAAGGGCAAGCCATGAGGAATCAAAGGCAAAATTGTCTGATAAATCTCATGTTAAAGGATTCGGGCATCAGGCAAAATTATAACCTCATAATAATTGCAATAAAAAAGCTTGACGGAGATATGTTGTTTAACCCTTCCTTTGAGAGTATCATCAAGGCAGGGGATACACTCATTGCGGTCGGAGAGGCTGAAAACCTTCAAAAGCTGGAAAAAGTTTTGAATCCCTAACTTATATTTTATAGATTATCCTCTTCTCAGTAATCACGATATCTACATGCTTGTCATGGGACTCAACAGGCGCCTGCTGAATTATCTGGCTTTCAAGGGCAAGAGCGACCTTTCTGGTGGTAATCGATAGTTTTGGAATAAGCCTGTCATAGTAACCTTCGCCCGATCCTATCCTTCCACCCTTTTCATCAAGAGCAACACCAGGAATTATTGCTATGTCGATACGGTCAATAGGCACAACTTTACAACACTCAGGGTCAGGCTCCAGGACTCCTCTTGGACCAGGCTTCAAATCAGAATCGAGGTTGTCAACCCTCATTAGCTGCATTGTATGCTTTATAGTATCAAAAGCAGGAAGCACAACTATCTTATTGGATTCAAAACATCTTTTTATTATATCGTTCGCAACGACTTCACCGTTGGCATGCATATACAGCAAAATAACCTTTGATTCAAGAAAGTTGGCAAATTCAAAAAGCCGCTCTTCTATTCCTCTGGTTTTTTCGATTAATTCATCCGCGGAAAATGTTTCCAGCTTTTCTGCCATATCTTTACGTATTTCACGTTTTTTTTCTTTAATGTCTTCCATATATTTCTCCAGATATCGAAATAGTCTTTTTTAAACTTAATTTTTTAATATACATGCATTAACTAATAAAGTCAACCTTCAATAATCATTGACTATATAACCTGCGCATGATAATTTTTAAAATTTAGTAAACATTTTCAATAAATATAATTATCATTATGCTTGAAATCAAGTTTGTAATACAAAATTTTTCACAGGTAAAAAAAGCCCTTTTAATGCGAGGCGAAACAGCCGACATTGAAATTTTAAAAGATTATGATTCCACTCGCAGGGCAATTCTACTTGAGACCGAAGAACTAAGGCATCGCCGTAATCTGGTTTCCGGGCAGGTTGCAGATATGAAGAAAACAGGTGAAAACACAGATGACCTGGTTGTTGAAATGCGTGATGTTTCAAGTAAAATAAAGGCATTAGATAAGCCTTTATCCGAAAATGAGGAAAAAATTCATAAGATACTTATGGAGTTGCCGAATATTCCGCATCCGTCGGTTCCTGCGGGGAAGAATAGTCTCGACAATCCTGTGGTCAGACAATTCGGCAAATGCCCGGAATTTGAATTCAAACCCGTTCCTCACTGGACTTTGGGAGAGAATTTAGGGATACTCGATTTTGAGAGAGCTTCCAGGATCGCAGGGGCTCGCTTTCCTCTCTCTTATGGAGCGGGCGCAAGAATGGAAAGGGCTCTTATAAATTTTATGCTTGATATTCACACCACAGAACACGGTTATAAAGAGGTTCTGCCGCCCTTTATTGTAAATCAAAAAAGCATGACCAATACCGGTCAACTCCCTAAGTTTAAGGAAGACCTGTTTAAACTTGAGGGGTGGGATTATTTCTTGATTCCTACGGCCGAAGTGCCGGTTACAAATATTCACCAGGATGAAATATTAGATGAAAATATGCTGCCTATTCTATACGCTGCATATACTCCATGTTTTCGCAGCGAAGCCGGTTCTTATGGAAAGGACACAAGGGGTTTAATAAGGCAGCATCAGTTCAACAAGGTAGAGCTGGTTAAATTTTCCAGGCCGGAAGACTCTTATGATGAACTCGAAAAACTCTTAAATGACGCTGAAAGCATCTTAAAAAGTCTTAACATCCCTTATCAGGTTGTTTGCCTGTGTACCGGAGATCTGGGCTTTTCAGCAGCAAAGACCTATGATATCGAAGTCTGGATGCCTGCTCAGGGTGTTTACCGGGAGATTTCATCCTGCAGTAATTTCGAAAATTTTCAGGCAAGACGGGCTAATATCAGGTTCAGAAGAAAAGGCGGAAAGGGGACGGAACTTGTCCATACATTAAACGGATCAGGGATTGCCATAGGACGAACGGTTGCAGCCATACTTGAAAATTACCAGCAGACTGACGGGTCTGTGATTATTCCAAAAGCCTTGAGGCCATATATGGGCGGGATGGAAAAAATAGAAAAATGAAACTTAAAGATTTTCCAGTAGAGATCAGGCCCTATATTATTCCCAGACAAAAAGGAAAGGTTGTTTACCGCTGTCTTGGCTGCGGCCTTGAATTCGGCATTGAGAAGCTGCTTTATACATGCCCGGATTGCGGCCAGGTTCTGCTTATCTATGATCTGCAATTTGACGGGTTAAAAAAAATACCCGGAAAATTGTGGCGTAAAATTTTCGATTATCGCAGGATGCTCACGATCCCTGCTCTAAAAGGGATCTATCTGTATCATGAATTTATCGGTCCGGTTATACCTCTTGACTGCGTGATCTATCTTGGCGAAGGGCATACCCCTGTTATAGAAGCCAATTCTTTTTTGCAGGAAAAAGCGGGCGTTAGATTCTTCTTTAAAAATGACGGCCAGAACCCAAGCGCCTCCTTTAAAGACAGGGGAATGGCGAGCGCTCTGAGCTATATCAATTTTCTTGTCAAAAAAGGGCACATTTCCGATGTGCTGGCGATCTGTGCTTCCACCGGGGATACATCGGCTTCAGCAGCGCTGTATGCTTCCTTTCTTCAACCTCATGTCAAGTCTGCGGTGCTCCTTCCACACAAAAAGGTAACTCCCCAGCAGCTTTCTCAGCCTCTGGGAAGCGGAGCCTCTGTGTTCGAAATCCCGGGCGTATTCGACGACTGCATGAAGGTTGTTGAGGCTATGTCGGAAAAATATAATGTAGCTCTTCTAAATTCCAAGAATGCCTGGAGGATACTGGGGCAGGAATCATATTCATACGAAATTGCTCAGAATTTCGAATATAATATGAAAGATAAAGCCATAGTATTGCCGATCGGCAATGCAGGTAATATTACTGCTGTTATAAACGGATTCCTGAAATTTTATGAAACCGGCATAATAGACAGCCTGCCGAAAATTATCGGGGTTCAGTCAAAACATGCAAACCCTGTTTACCGATACTATCTGGAACCTGATGCAAAAAAGCGGAAATTTATTCCAGTAACCGTAAAGCCCAGCGTAGCCCAGGCAGCCATGATCGGAAATCCCGTTTCAATGCCCAGGGTAATATATCTCGTAGATCTTTATAACCGCATGGCCGGCAAAAAGAATGTTTTTTTTATAGAGGTCCCGGAACAGGCCATAATTGACTGGGAACTTGTGGCTAATCGCAACGGGCATATTGCCTGTACCCACGGGGGAGAATCTTTGGCCGGTCTTGTTGAGGCTAAAAAACAGGGAATTGTTAACAACAATGATATTGCCATTGTCGATTCAACCGCTCATTCACTGAAATTTTCCGGTTTTCAGGAGATGTATTTTGAAAACAGATTCCCCGAGGAATTTGAAATCACACCTGATCCGGCTCTTATGAACTCTCCTGTTTTAATACACCCAAAGGATTTAAAAAAGGTCCCGGCCCCTGGAAAACCGCTAACAGGGGATGATTTTGAGCGATTTGTTAAACGTGTATCAGAAGAGATCGCAACAAGGCTGAATTTGATAGAATCGTAAAAAAGTCCTTTTGTACGTCACTCCAGCGAAGGCGGGAGTCCATAACTATCTAACATTACTGGATTCCCGCCTTCGCGGGAATGACAGTTAAGGGGTATGTTGGACTTTTTATGACGCCATCAAATTTAAAACACAGGTAAAAAAGGCATAAGGTTTGCGCAGACTATTCATTACAGTATTATTAATCTGCATCACTGCCACTTATTCCGCGGGCAGCGCTTTACTCTCTAAAAGTTATGTTGTTCGCTATGATAAAGGCAGTGACATATTGTGCGATCCTTATGTTGTTCAAAAGGGTGACTGGGTCTTTAAAATCTTCAGGCAAAAAGGAGAAATCTCCCATAAGGATTTTCCGGAATTCTTAGCTATATTTAAACGTATAAATCCGCATATACGCAATATCGACAGGATACGTCCGTGTCAGCACATTCTTATCCCTTTAAAGAAATTAAAAAAGGGGTCGCTTCCGGGTCAATCTTCGGGAATCGTTACCATTCCGTTTGTAACGATTTCCAACCTGCCTGATATTATCAAGCCCCTTTCAACAGAATATATTGTGCAAAAGGGGGATTACATATCAAGGCTTATTGCGCGGGGCTATGATACTAAATACGGAACAAAACCATACAACGAGGCGATCAAGCTGTTCAGGCTCATCAACCCGGATGTTGTTGATCTGGATCGAATTTATATAGGGCAAAAACTATATATCCCTGATACATCTCTTCGTGACAAACCGTGGTACAAATCTCTCTTTGACTCTTCCGGTAATATCATAGTGAAGGCAGATCAAAACAGCCCTGGGACAAAAGCTCTGACATCTTTTGTCCCAGCAGATAAACGTGATAATACACCATCCCATTTTGCGAAAATTGCTTCAATTTTAGATGCAAAACTTTTAAATAAAGGCATATACTCTTTCCCAGGGCATGGAGGGATCGATTATAAGCTCGACCTCTCCGGTTTCCCTGTAATAGAGCTTAAAGATAAGACAAAAATTCTGCTGACCCAATACACAGACAAGGACACAAACAAAGACAAAAAAATAAATGATTCCGAACTAAATGCAATAAAATCATACTGGAGCAATGTGAAAATTGTTCTAATTGCAAACAAAGCCTCAACAGAGCAGGCGTTTGATGCTGTTATGGAGTCGTTTGGAAAAGAGGCCTTTAAAAATAAAATATCATTTTCTGATCAAGGTGTTAAGGTGGAGGTTAGCGGGAAATGGATAATTGAGCAGCCGTATTTCGCCGACGAAGAGGCAAGCCACCTTTGTATTACCCCTGTCAATAACCCGGATGAGCGTACCCCTGACTCAATTGTCCGTTATCTGGAACAACATGATATAATAATAAAGGATTTTCTCAAAGATTTTACCAAAGATTTTAATGGCACAAAACACAAATCCAAAGGCGCGCAAAACGAAGATACAGCAGAAAATATTATCACCATAAACTTTTCAGACCATAAAACCGTCGTCAATAATCTGCTGACGGCAATGGGTTATAATTATGCGCAAAATGTCGCCATTACATTCCCGTATGCCGGAATCCAAATAAAGGCCTTGTCAAATCTCATATCAACCGGGGATGGAAAGTCGCTACTCGTTGATTTCGGAGATCTTTATGGCGATGCGGTTCTTTCTATAAAAAAGACAGGTCTTGGCGTAATACAGATAAATAATAAAGATAATGCACATGAGGTAATAAGAAAGATTCTTGATGCATTAGAGGCTTCTTATACAAAATACCCAACCTTCCTGGCGGCAAAAAGGCCGGATACCTATAATACCTCTTTAACCATTCCGGGCTATCTGATTTCAAATAAAGAAAAGTATAAAATATTTCTCGCAACAGCGCCTGTGAATGATGATGTAGTTCAATTTTTAATAAACAAGGGGATAAAGGTGATGCTGGTCAATAGTCAATAGTTGCTCGTTGCTGGTTGCTCGTTGCTAGTTAAAGGAGGATGTAGGTTTTGAAAGTGAAAAGCTACCGTGATTTGGAGATTTATCAATTATCATACGAACTGGCGATTAAGATACATAAGATGTCGCTGAATCTACCCAAATACGAGCTTTACGAAGAAGGTGGGCAGATAAGAAGGTCATCAAAAGGTGTTTCCTGCACTATTGTAGAGGGGTATGGAAGAAGAAAATATAAAAATGATTTTGTGAAGTTTTTAATTTATGCTCAAGCATCATGTGATGAAACTGAAGTTCATTTAGAATTTATACATGACTCAGGGTATATCACTGATGATATCTATATGGAGTTAAAAGAAGAAAATGATAAACTCGGAAGAAAAATTAACAAATTCATTCAATATGTTGAAACCAACTGGAAATAACCAGCAACCAGTAACGAGTAACCAGCAACCAGTAACCAGCAACCAGTAACGAGTAACCAGCAACCAGTAACCAGCAACCAGTAACCAGCAACCAGTAACGAGTAACCAGTAACGAGTAACCAGTAACGAGTAACCAGTAACGAGCAAAGGTGTATTAAACATGAAAGTGAAAGCAAATAATGTTATGCGGGCAGCATCTATCCTGCTGGTATTTTTTCTTGTCTCATGCGCAGCAAATTTAGAACTAAGAAAAAACCGGGGAGAAGCTTTTAGAAATCTTGGCGAAGGATATATGGGGCAGAGAGATTATACGACAGCGCTAAGAGAGCTTCTTAAGTCGGAAAAACTCTATAGCAAAGATTCCCGGCTTCAAAATGACCTGGGCATTACTTATATGGCAAAGGGAAAACCGGACATCGCTATTGATCACTTTAAGAAAGCCATAAAAATAAAACCGGATTATACGCCGGCAAAAAATAATATGGGTACAGCCTATCTTGAAAAAAAGGACTGGGACAGAGCTATTACCTGTTTTAAGGAGACCACCGAAGACCTTACCTATGCCACTCCACACTATCCTCTTTCAAACCTGGGATTGGCATATTATAATAAAAAAGGATACAATCTTGCGGAAAAATATTATCAGGACGCTCTCAAGATAGAACCAAGGTTTGCAATTGCTTTGAGCGGTCTTGGCAGGACATATATTGCAATGGGTAAAATCTCCGATGCAATAGCGACTTTTGAAAAAGCGGTAAAAATTTTTCCGGGTTTTGCGGAATTATATTTGGATCTTGCTGATGCTTACAGATTGTCACGGGAATATAAAAAAGCGCTCGACGCTTACAGCAAAGTTATCGAGCTTGCTCCGGACAGTCCCCTTGCTGTTGATGCGCAAAAAGAGATGGCAAGGATAAGATAAATGAATCCCCATTATTTATAATCTGTATTGTTGCTCTGCTGCTCGATCTGAATTATTTTTGGCGTGATAAAAATCAGCATCTCTGTTTTATCGGTTGTTCGATACTTTGATTTAAAAAGCCAGCCCAGCACGGGAATTTTTGACAGCCACGGAACTCCTGATTCAGCCCATGTTAGAGTCTCCTTTATAATGCCGCCAATGACTATGGTTTCCCCGTTATTTACAAGAAGTTTTGTCTCAGCTTCTTTGGTTGCTATTGTAGTTTCTCCCAATTTTGTTGTTATGTCATTTTTTGTGGTCTTGATTTTCATGCTAACACGATTGTCAGGCGTGATATGCGGGGTTACTTCCAGCAATAAATCAACAGGCTTAAAGGTTGTGGTAGTGATTCCTGTGTCCTCATTTAATGTCTTGAACGGATGGTCATACCCCTGCTTGATCGTGGCTTTTTCGTTATCAAGGGTAGCTATCTTGGGGGTTGATATAATCTTACCCTTGGCGTTTGTTTCCATTGCCATTAATCTCAAGTCAAGATTAAGGGTAGTCCCTCCAATCCTGCTAAATGCAAATCCAAGTCCGGCCCCTGCGGTAGCACTAAAAAGATTAGAACCAGGCAGATTAACCGCATAGTTTTGACCAGTAGCGCTATATTCGGCGCCAGTGCTCGACCCGTAAAGCTTTCCCGCTGCAGAGCCATGGTCTCCGTCATACATTCCACCCCACTTGATACCCAGCTCCCTCGCAAAACCGGTAGTCGCTTCAACTATCCTTGCTTCAATCATTACCTGTGGTGTTACCTTGTCAATGTTCTTGACTATCTCCATGGCCTGTTCTATTTTTTCAACCACATCGGTCATGATGACCATATTTGTGCGTTCATCCACAGTGACACTTCCGCGGTCTTTGGTTAATAGCTTTTCAAGATGCGGCAGCATATCGGTTTTTGCATTGGAATAGTTGACAGGAATATATTTGGTAACAAGTGGTCCAAGAGTTTTTCGCTCCTCTCTGGCTTTTTGCGCCGTACTTATCTCAGACTGCTTGAAATCCTCCTCTTTCTTGAGTGTTTCAAGGGTGGCAATCCGTATTATGTCTCCTTCAGATGTTTGGCCGAGCTGGTTCATCTTCAGTATCAGGTCGAGCGCCTGGTCCCAGGGCACAGGTTTTGCGAGGGTTATAGTAACCTTGCCGGTTACATCCTTGTCTATTGCAAAATTTTTACCGCTTACCTCCCTTAAAATGAGAAACACATTTTTAATATCAGTATAATAGAAATCAAGCGCTATCTTTTCTCCTGTATATTTCCCTGCAACTTTCGGCCGCAATACTTTATCTTCGGCCTTTTTATCTTTAATTTCTTCCCCTCCGGCAGTTGCCTGCGTTACAACCTTCTTCCAGGATGGAAGATCAGCCTGCTCAGCCGGTCTGGGAGGGATCGAAGATGCATCAAAATGGACTAACAAAAGATCCTTTGCCTGTTCGATATAATAGGGAACCGATTCGCGCAGCTCAATTACAATCATTGAGCTGGTTTTTAAAGCAGGAGTCTGCGTTGGCGTAATACGGTCAACAGCGCTGTTAAAACGGGTGGTTATGAGTGGCCGTTTGCGATAGTCGGGAAGATTGGTATTGAAAAGTATTAGCTGCAGCCTTTTATCTGCGGCTTTATCCATTTTGTATTTAACAGGCATTGTTGTACCGATAATAATAGTTGACTTACCGGCATCTTCGCTTGAAAAATCCACCCGGTTAACCCATGCAGGTTTTTTATCTTTATCCTCTTCCGGAGTGGTTGCAGCCGGGATATTTATTTCAGCAGAAGCTGTAATTTTACCTGCTTTAGCAAATGATATTTGAAGGCCGTTTCCTTCACTGAATACTTCATAAGAAGCATCCTTTTTTAATGCAATTTCAATCCTGGAAGTATGCCCGTTTTCAGTCAGCTCGGAAGCTTTAATTGACGCAACAATATCGCTGTCTGAAGTCAGAGCGGTTTTGATTTCTCCAAGAGCTGTTTCAGGAAAGTAAAGCACTACGCTTAAAGGCATAGGCTGCTTCACAGAAGTATAGGTCAGCAACCGCTCTGCTTTAATTGATATGACAAGCGATTCAGAACCCTCTGCCGTGCTGATATCCGTAATAAGATTAAGAGACTCCTCGGCTTCCTGATCTGCCTGCTCCTGCCCTTCCTGTTTGACCGCCTTGCTCGAAGCACATCCTGTAAAAAGCATCATCAGAATTATCAGCAGAATTGACAAAACCCTGGTTTTTGAAAATTTCATAATTTTGTAAAACATTTTTTATTCTCCAGGTGGTTTCTGAAGTTTCAGTTCCTGTGGATCGATATAATAAGCCTTGCCATTAATTTTGTTAATTTTAGCTTTAAACTGTCTGCCGTCAATATTAATAAACCTTTTACCGTCAATTTCGGTTATAAAAAAGCTTTTACCATCAACATCGTATATGGAACCATTATCCACTTCATCAACCGGCAATAACGGTTCATCGACAATTACCAAGTCTTTTAATATCCGGCCGACCATGCCGCAATTTATTCCGATGAATGTGCCTTTTTCAATGACATATCCCCTGCCGGAAGCCTCTTCCACCATTGCTCTGTTTTCGCTTGATGCTCGAATTATTCCCACAAGCTTTATCTGGCTTAAATCCGCCTTTTGCAGGGGAGTATGTGGAATGCATATCCCTGCTTTCCTCATTTCCATGGCCTCTCCATCCCCGGCAGCCAGTTTTTCTTCTTTGAATAAAGCAGCAAACGGGTCGATCTTTCCTTCAGGATTGTAAAGTCTGGTTTCGGCGGCAACCGGCTCAGGCTCTAAAGCCATTTCTTCGCCGGCCTTATCCGTTTCTGGAGTTGATAAAGCTACAGGCTTCTTGATTGTCTTTTCAGTTTTTGGCTCGGAAATATTAGAAACACTAATATCCTTTTTAATAACAAGCTGTTTGGTAATCACCTTTGGTTGAAGTGGCGGTTCGGCCTGGTTTCCGCAACCCAAAACCAGAAAAACAGAAAATAATAAGCATGTAGATAAAAGATATTTAAACATAAGGTAACTACTCAGGTTAATAGGGACAAATGCACAAAGGCACAAAGTTTATTTGGCTCGTACCTTGTCGATCAAGCTACTAAGCATTCGTTCAATTTCTCGACTTAGTTCATAAATTTCTTCAAGACGACTTGGAGATAAGTACTTAAGATTTATAGAGATCTCCAGTTGGGTTTGTAACTCGTAGACCGATCCCATTGCTATTTGCAAAAAGCGAAGATAATCATTGGTTGACCTTCGACCGTAACCTTCTGCTATATTGCTTGGAATAGAAACAGCACAACGTCTCATCTGCGAAATCAATCCAAAGACTTCATCTTTAGGAAATGTCTTTGTTGTTTGATATATTACCGTGACAAAATGTACAGATTTTTGCCAAACAATAAGGTCTCTGTAGTTTTTCATTTTTTCTATTCTTTGTGCCTCTGTGCCTCTGTGCCTTTGTGCCTCTGTGCCTCTGTGCCT
>JABMRH010000022.1 GCA_013202725.1 Desulfobacteraceae bacterium | reverse complement strand
GGCCATAGGGACTTTTTACGAGTTCGTCAACACTTAACACGATTCGCAAAAATTGGAAAATAATAAATAATCAATTGCTAATAATTAATTGAACCGCAAAACAGGCTTAATTAAATAATGAAAAAACTAACCATTGCTCTTCTTTCCGGTGGTATTTCTTCTGAGCGCAAGGTTTCGCTTTGCGGAGGGGACCAGGTTTATGAAACTCTGGACAAGGAAAAATACATTGTAATAAGGTATGATCCAAAAACAGACCTTAACCGTTTGATGGCAGATGCATCTAAAATCGATGTCGCCCTGATAATATTGCACGGGCTTTTTGGCGAAGACGGCACAATCCAGGGGCTTCTCGACCTTCTTGATATTCCATATCAGGGATCAGGAGTTCTTGGAAGCGCTCTTGCAATGAATAAGCTTGTTTCAAAAAAGCTCTATGAACAATCCAACATCCCTGTCCCGTCATATATCGCAATCAGGCGAGGCGACAAAATCAATCCTGAAGAATATGTTGATCGGCTCGGCATACCCCTGGTAATCAAACCGGTCAGCGGCGGTTCAAGCATCGGAATGTCCATTGTCAAATCAATAGATTCACTTAAAAACGCCGTTGATACCGCTTTTGCTTTTGACGACACAATCCTTATCGAAACATATATCAAAGGGATTGAACTTACAGGCGCCGTTATCGGCAATGATAAGCCGGAGGTTTTCCCTATCGTTGAAATCATACCTGATAAAGAACATGATTTTTTTGATTTTCATGCAAAATATACTGCCGGCATAACTCAAGAAATCTGCCCTGCCCGTATTGATGAGAATCTGGCCGAGAAGGCTAAAACATATGCAAAAATAGCCCACCAGGTTCTTGGCTGCAAAGGATACAGCCGAACCGATATGATCCTCGACAACAAAGATATATATGTTCTTGAGACCAACACCATACCAGGCATGACAGAAACAAGTCTTTTCCCGTTGGCCGCAAAAACAGCGGGAATTAGTTTTGACCGGCTTCTCGACAGGTTGATAGAGCTTGGCATAGAAAGACATAAAAACAGCAGATATTCTTATGATCATCAGAAAAAATAGAGAATTAAAGCAGCAATATCATAAACTTTGCAGCAACGATGTTATCATAGGAATTATATCATCAAAATACCTGAAACCATATATGCTTATCGACCTGATTGAAAGAGGTGTGCGCTGCTTCCCCTCCCCTCTTGCGCAAGTCTTAAACAGTTCCAAAGTCGCCCAGGCCCTTGTTTTTAAGAAATGGATGCTACCTCATACATGCGTTATCAAGCGACGAATGGACCTGATTGAATCGATAAACCAATACAATAAAAATAATATCGGCGCTGTTGTAACCAAGGAAGATCATCTGCACTGCGGTTTTGGAGTCAGGAGATGGGAAACAATTGAAAGCCTTTATAGTTTCACGGCCATGTCGGAGACTTCATATCCCTTTGTTATGCAGCCGTTTCTGGAAAATTATATAGATGTGCGGATAATCATTGTCGGCGATTATGTTGATGCATATACCAGATATAATCCGAATAATTTCAGGATGAATATAGCAGCAGGGGGCAGGAGCTCTCCTTATGATCTGGATAGTAAAAAAGAGGAATTCAGCCGCGCCGTCATGAAACGCGGCAAATTTCCTTATGCGCACATAGATCTGATGATAGCCGATAACAACAAATATTATCTTTCAGAAATTGCTTTAAACGGAGGCATTAAAGGGGCAAGTATAGATAGAGAAAACCTCGATCAGATAAAACAGGATTTGCTGGAAAAACTCGCAACAACTTAAACGCTCGTAAGTTTCGTTTAATTTTCACCACTGAGCACACAGAGAGCACAGAGTAATTTTTTTGTTTTTATTTATCCTTCTCTCTGTGCTCTCCGTGGTCTCTGTGGTAAAAGTTTTTTTATGGAGGTATTATGAAAGTCTTAGTAATCGGCAGCGGCGGCAGAGAACATGCCTTTGTCTGGAAAATTGCTCAAAGTCCGAAAGTAAAAAAAATATATTGTGCTCCCGGGAATGCGGGAATGGCCACGGCGGCAACCTGCGTGCCGATCAACGCAGAAGATATAGATAAACTTGTTTCATTTGCAAAAGATAAAAAAATTGATCTTACAGTTGTAGGTCCGGAAGGGCCGCTTTCTGCCGGTATAGTCGATACTTTTGAAACAGAAGGCCTAAATATTTTCGGGGCGACAAAAAAAGCTGCCGAAATAGAATCCAGCAAATCCTTTGCAAAAAACCTGATGAATAAATACAAAATCCCGACCGCTATCGGCCGGACATTTATTAGTTATAAAAAGGCTGAAAGCTATCTGCGGAAAATGGGCGCTCCAGTTGTTGTAAAGGCTGACGGACTTGCTGCAGGCAAAGGTGTGATTGTATGCGCGACAGTCAGTGAAGCGCTAAGAGCGCTAAAAAAAATAATGATAAAAAAAGAGTTTGGTGATGCCGGAAACAAGGTGGTGATTGAAGAATGCCTGTTCGGCGAAGAGGCCTCTTTTATCGCCTTTACCGATGGCAAAACCGTGCTTCCGCTTCCTTCCTCCCAGGATCACAAAGCAATATATGAAAACGACAAAGGGCCCAATACAGGAGGTATGGGGGCATATTCTCCGGCGCCGATAGTAGATAAGTATATGAGCAAGAAAATTATGGAAGATATTATGATCCCGACGGTTCGTGCTATGGAAGCCGAAGGTCGTCCATACAAAGGGGTTCTGTATGCCGGTGTCATGATTGATAAAGATCAGGTTAAGGTTCTTGAATTTAATGCGCGCTTTGGAGATCCTGAGACTCAGCCCCTGTTAATCCGTATGAAAAACGACATAATCCCGATAATGGAGGCTACAATTAAGGGAAGGCTGGATAAATGCAGGCTGGAAATCGACGACAGAGCATCTGTGTGCGTTGTCATGGCATCCGGCGGGTATCCCGGCTCATACAAAAAAGGGATGCCGATCGCAGGCTTAAAACAGGCCGGCCGATTGAAAGATGTTGTTGTTTTTCATGCCGGCACCGCCGCAAAGGACAAAACAGTTGTTGCAAACGGCGGACGCGTCCTGGGAGTTACAGCCCTTGGAGATTCCGTCACAAATGCAATATCAAAAGCCTACGGGGCTGTCTCAAAAATATCGTGGGACAATGTATATTATCGCAAGGATATAGGGCAAAAGGCTGTTGAAAGGCTAAAAGAACCACCAAGAGTGGGGATTGTCATGGGAAGCGATTCAGATTATGCTGTTATGGAAGAAACAATTGCAATCTTGAAAAAATTCGGCATCCCATATGAAATGACCGTCGCATCTGCTCACAGGAGTCCCCAAAAAGCATCTGAATTTGCATCTTCCGCCAAAAAACGGGGGATAAAGGTTATTATTGCCGGCGCAGGACACGCAGCCCATCTTGCAGGAGTAATTGCCGCCCATACTGCTATTCCGGTTATAGGGGTTCCGATCGATTCCTCTGCCTTGAAAGGTCTTGATGCACTCCTTTCCACCGTCCAAATGCCTCCCGGCATTCCTGTTGCCACAGTTTCAATCGGCAAACCAGGGGCAAAAAATGCAGGCATACTTGCAGCCCAGATACTTGCTGTTTCTGATCCTGAACTTGGGAAAATACTGGATGGGTTCAAAAAGGAAATGGCAATTCAGGTTGACCAAAAAGCAAACAAACTTAATATGATTTAATTTTTTAAAATACATTCTTTGACAGGATTTACAAGATATTCAGGATATAATGAACTCGTAAAAAGTCGAAAAGTACCATTTTCCCCAGGTCATTGTGAGAAGAGCTTTGCATAACACCAGTATTGTCATTGCGAGGAGCAAAGCGACGTGGCAATCTTGTTTATCCTGTTATCC
>JABMRH010000181.1 GCA_013202725.1 Desulfobacteraceae bacterium | reverse complement strand
GGTAATATTTCTGTCAAGCACTTCTTCAACACGGCACAGGGTAAGGTTCGGCATTTTAGGTTTCGCAAAATTTAAAAAATCTGTTATTATATTATTTAGTCGATCCGATTCTTCGAGAATTATATCCGGAATAGTGCTTGAAGGATCAAAATGGTTCATTTTTTTCTTTAGAAGAGCGGCCGAACTCCTGATGATTCCCAGTGGATTCCGGATTTCATGGGAGACACCCGCTACCATCTCTCCCAGCGAAGACAGATGCTGCGCTTTAGTTAATTGCTCCTTAAGCCGCAGCCTTTCCCGGGCTCTATTTTCAATAATTGCCTCTCCCCTTTTGACCACAAAGAAAAGGGCCAAAAACAGAGCGCCCATAATCAGCGTAATTGTGATAATAGCGAGTATCTGGAATCGAAAAATTGTTTTAAAATCTTCTGATATGTCTTGAACGATTTCAAAAACACCGAAGATCTGTCTCGTTAACGTCGGCAAAGGCTCTTCCGTGCGCAATGGAGCAAATGTAATCAATTTAACATTTTGTGGAAATCCAAACAGGATCTGAAAAAAGTTGCCTCTTTGAATCAGTTTTGATGTTGATGCGCCCGAAAGAGCGCTTAGATACCCTTTGCCTCCGACATTGTCGGAACCTATCAGTTTTTGATCATAACTGTAAATGATTGTGTTATTCTTATCATAAATGTTTACTTTCTCTACATTGAAGCTGTGCAAAGTGCTTTTGACGATCATATCCATTCTTTTATAATATTTTTCTTCGCTGAGCCGGATTACTCTATGGCGTGTTATGGAAAGAGGAAGGTAAAATTTCATATAAACCTGATGATTAAGATTTGCTACAAGAAGGTTGGCATAGTCTTTACTCTTCTTGAGCTGCATCATCCTTGCCCAGTGGTTGTTGAGGCCTGCGAGAATCAGTATTCCTAAAAAGATTAATATCAGGCTTGTAAAGGTGAAATACTTTACCAGTTTGAATGGTTTGACTTTTTCATCTGAAGGTTTGGAAATCATATTTATTAAAATGCGGTAGGTTCAATATTATTTTTTACTTAGTGTCTGAACGAAAACTCAGAACACCTGAAATTACAGTCAGTTGGATGCTATTCTCAAATCTAGGATTTTTAGCAATTAGCTTTTAGCAGTTAGCCTTTAGCTTAAAAAATCAAACAGATAACACATTCAGCTTCGAGCTAACGGCTAAGAGCTAATAGCTTTTTCACAAATCTTCACATGGGTAAATAAGCTAAAACTATTGCCAGTATTGAAAAAAATACTTTTCGTTCAGACACTACTTAGGAATCGGGATGTCTGATAAAAGACTTTTAATATCTTCATCCGCAAAGCTGATTCCGGCTCCGATAAAAAAAGATTCTTTTCCTTCATCACTTATAAAATCGTCAAATCCTGAGGTTATATAGATATGTTTAAACGGTCTATAGTCGGCTTTGAATTTCAGGTGTGCGTTTCTGTCCGGATCAAAATCAAAGGCTTCGAGTGAGAAGGTCAAACGGTCACTGAAGAGATAGTAATCAAGACCAACTCCACCGGTAGACTCGAAAAGACCGCCTCGCAAGCCGATGTCATAGTATCGCTTTGCTATCTGGGCTGAAAACTTGAGCGCATCCTTGTCGGTTTCCACTGTACGTGTAGTAGTCCCGTCGGCATTTTTGGTATCTTTTACTTCTTCCTTTCCGCTTGGATCGTCCACTATCTGAAGCAGATAATATTTATCCTCTTTGGGTTGAATGCGAAGCGAAAGATAGGATTTAAGCTCATCGCTGTCAAAAAGATATTCTCCTCTATAATCAACATATGTTTTATAGTCATCCTGTTTCTGGAGATAATCGTTTATGCTGACGAGAGAGGTATTAATATTTTCTACTGTTTCATCTTCATTAATCAGCTTTCCGATGGAGCCTTCGCCCCTGTTGATCTTGTCTGTAATTGTTTTAAGAGATGCAAGGGCTTTATTTAAGTTATCAACTGTTTCTTCCTCGTTTACCAGTTTTCCGATACTGCCCTTGCCCTGGTTGATCTTGGACGTAATATCGTTAATGCCGGCGATCAGCACCTCCATTTTTTCAGAGGCCTTGCGCACATTAGATATTATACCGCGGATATCCTCCCTGTTAGTATCTCCTATTTTGTTTAATGTTTCTGAAAACTCGGACAGGTTGGCAATTATGTTTGTGACGTCATCGTTGTTTTCCTGAACGGTTCTGTTTAAGGTTTCAACCATTTCTTTAATATTGTCAACGATTGAGCTAAGTGAAGCCTCTCCTTTTTCGCCGCCGATAACATTTGCAAGGGAATCTGTCAGCCGGTTGATATTTTTTGCCACCTCGTCCAAAGTAATCATAAGGGTGTCCATGTCAGTTGTTGGAACAGTTTTGACAATCCTATCCCCATCTTTTAGCGGGGGAGCGGAGGGTGATCCCTGAACAAGCTCGATATACTTGTCTCCCAGAATGCCTTTAGTCCTGATAACAGCCTTTGCATCCTTTGTCAGCTTTACATTTGAATTAATCCTTAAAACAACCAGCGCTTTTCCGTTTTCCAGAGAAATCCTGCGAACCCTGCCGACCTCCACACCTGCAATTTCTACCTGAACATCCTCTGCAAGACCTGTTGCTGAGTCAAAATATACATTGAGATCATATCCCTTTGCTCTTTTAAAGCTCAGTCCTCCAACCCGCATTGACATATATGTCAGGATGAGAATGCCGATTACTACAAAAATACCTACTTTTGCTTCAACAGTTAAGTTTGACATGCTTTTTCGGTTTCCCTGCTAATAAACCGTTTAACAACAGGATTATCTGATAATCGTATTTCTTCGGGAGTTCCTATTTTTATAATCTTTCCTTCATACAACATGGCAACCTTATGCGCAATCTTGAAAGTGGACCTGATATCATGACTGATAACGACAAAGGTTGCCTTTGTGTGACGCTGTGTATTTATAACAAGGTTGTCGATGCCTTCGCACATGATAGGATCAAGTCCGGTTGTGGGCTCGTCAAACAGCACAATTTTTGGATTAAGCGCAATAGCCCTTGCAAGCCCGACGCGCTTTCGCATTCCTCCTGAGAGCTCGGAAGGCATCTTGTGTGTTACATTTTTCAAATCAACCTGTAGTAATTTTTCTTCTACGATTTCATCGATTTCCTTTTTAGATAATTTTGTATGCTCTTTGAGCGGGAATGCAACATTTTCTCCAACCGTCATTGAATCAAAAAGCGCTGCATCCTGGAAAAGCATTCCGAACATTTTTCGTACTTCGTTAAGCTCCTTATCGTTTAGCTTTGCAGTATCAGTGCCGTTAACAAGCACCTGGCCTGAATCAGGTTTAATAAGGCCTATAATATGTTTTAAAAGAACACTTTTGCCTCCGCCGCTCCCGCCGATAATGACGGTAATCTTCTCAGGCTCAATCTTAAGATCAAGATTGTCTAAAACCTTCTGGCCTTTAAATGATTTGCATATTTTTATAAGCTCGATCATTAGAACATAAATGACGTAAGAAAATAATCGCTAATAAAGATTGTTACCGACGACAGGACTACCGACTGGGTGGTTGCTTTCCCAACCCCTTCGGCTCCGCCTGTTGTACGAAGTCCTTTATAACATCCTATCAGGGAAAGTATCAGCCCAAAACATGCCGCTTTGATAAGACCGTTGAAAATATCTTCAAGATCAACAAATTCAACAATTTTAGCCATGAAAATTCCGGAATTGATTTTCATCAATTCTACGCCGACAAAATAGCCGCCTAAAATGCCGACAAAATCGGATACTATTGTCAAAACAGGCAGCATAAGTATTGCGGCAACTATGCGCGGCATCACAAGATAGTGAATCGGATTGACCGACATACTATGCAATGCATCAATCTGCTCTGTAACCTTCATGGTCCCCAGTTCGGCGGTCATTGCCGAACCCACGCGTCCAGTAACCATTAAGGCGGTAAAAACAGGCCCTAATTCGCGTGTTACGCCCAACGCAACGGTTGCGCCGACCAGGCTTTCACCTCCGAACATTTTGAAACCATAATACGATTGAAGGGCAAACACCATGCCGGTAAATGTTCCTGTTATCAACACAACGAAGATGGAGTTGACTCCAACAAACTCCATCTGCTTGAAAATAAGCCTGAAACGAAACGGCGGGCGCAACATCCAGGTGATTGTGGAGATTAAAAGCAGTATAATTCTGCCCGATTCTTCAACAGCAATTAGAAAGGGTCTTCCCGCAAGTTCAAGTAAGCGTACCATCGGCTCTCTATCCCTCAATCCCTAATCATCCCAGTATTCCGGCATTCCAGTATTCCAGTATGAGCGCAAGCTTCACTTCGTGTCCAGTATCCAATCATCCATATATGGAAATCGACTATTAAAGTCAAGGCTAAACCTTTATTATAGCATGGGAAACCCAGTCCTTTAGACCAGGTCAGAGATCATCGGCTTTGCCTGGAAATATGGTCATGAGCGAAACAACACAATATATAGAGACTAAATTAAAAACAATACAATATAAGATAATTATGCATAATTATACATAAAAGATATATAATTACGCATAATTATATTGACTTAATTATAAATTTAAACCATTTTTAAAGAACGCAATGCAGGTTTTGATTGAGAAATAATAAATTTATAGAGGGAGACCTTTGAAAAATGCTCAATTTTGTTCAAGTTCAAGCTGTAAGTCCCGCCAATGGCGGGAGGCAAAAGGGGGCGTTTTGTAAAGGTCTCACTCTGTGCGCTCTGCGAGAGATAAATATGAATCTAAAAAAGGTTTTAAAAACGCTGATCGCTAAAT
>JABMRH010000180.1 GCA_013202725.1 Desulfobacteraceae bacterium | reverse complement strand
TTATAGTTTTAAAATCTTTGCGTCTTTGCGCCTTTGCGTGAGCAATCCCTAAACCCTGAACCATTGAACTATGAACCGTAAGCCGTAAACCGTACAAAATTGTCATTCCGTGCTTGACACGGAATCCAGTATTTCCAAGTCGTTATGGATTTTTCATTCATTCAAAATTCAAAATTAAAAACTAAAAATTATACTTAACCCTGAACCTTAACAATTAACGAGGTCTGCATGTATTCAATACAAGGTTTGATTGAAACAGCTCTGAAAGAGGATATCGGGTCAGGGGATATTACTACGGATAATCTTGTGGCTAATGATGCAGGAGGAGTTGGTGTAATCGTTGCCAGGGAAAAGGCTGTAATTGCCGGGCTTGACATTGCTTACAGGGTTTTTGAACAGCTTGATCCGAAAATTATTTTCAAACCCGAGTGCAAAGATGGCGATACTGTTATGGATGGCGGAATTGTTCTGAAAGTTGAGGGAACCCTTCGCAGTCTTTTGATGGGTGAACGAACCGCTTTAAATTTTTTGCAGCGCCTTTCGGGAATTGCCACACATGTACGTTTATATGTGGACAGGCTTGCAAATAAAAAGGTTCGCCTTGTTGATACACGTAAAACAACGCCGGGATTGCGGGTTTTAGAAAAATATGCCGTTCGTGTCGGCGGAGCCTATAACCACAGAATGGGACTTTATGACGGTGTTTTAATTAAGGATAATCACATAGCTGCTTGCGGCGGTATAACAAAGGCTGTTAAACACATCAGAAACAATGTCTCTCATCTTATTAAAATAGAGGTCGAGGTTTCCAGCCTTGATGAGGTAAAAGAGTCTGTAGAGGCCGGCGCCGATGTTATCATGTTAGACAACATGGAAATAGGCAGGATGAAACAATCAATTAAACATATTAACGGAAGGGCTTTAGTCGAAGTTTCCGGTCGGGTAACGATAGAAAGCCTTAATAGTCTGGCAGATATTGGTGTGGATATTATCTCTGTAGGAGCCCTTACCCACTCGGCAAGAAGCGTGGACTTGAGTATGCGTATTTTTTAATAAAACAGAGAGGCGACTCTGTTTCTACCTTTTTGTTTGGCAATATACATCGCCTTATCCGCTCTTTGAACAAAGCTTGAAACTCTTTCATCAGGGCAATATTCTGTGTCCGTAAGCATCGTTGTATTTTTTAAAATGATCAATATCTAAAAATAGAAGTGAAAGTGGATGCTTATAACGCGAGAGCTTTGATAAAATGAAAAATATAAGAAACTTCAGCATAATAGCTCATATCGATCATGGCAAATCGACTCTGTCGGATCGCCTTATACAATTTACCGATATTGTGAATGATCGGGATTTTAAGGATCAGATACTTGATACCATGGACATAGAGCGGGAGCGGGGCATTACAATAAAGAGCCAGACTGTTTGCCTTCCATATACTGCAAAAGGCGGGAATACATATATTTTGAATCTTATAGATACACCCGGCCATGTGGATTTTACTTATGAGGTTTCACGAGCTCTTGCTTCATGCGAAGGGGTTCTTCTTTTGATAGATGCCAGCCAGGGCGTTGAAGCCCAGACGCTGGCCAACCTTTATCTTGCCATGGAACACAATCTTGAGATTATTCCCGTGATAAATAAGATAGATCTGCCGTCTGCTGATATTGATAAGGTTAAAGAGCAGATAGACAAGGACCTCGGGCTCGATCCTTCAACCGCAATTCTCACTTCAGCAAAAGAGGGTATTGGAATCGAGGATGTTCTTGAGGGAGTTGTAACAAGGCTGCCGTCGCCATCCGGAGATTTAGAAGCGCCGCTTAAGGCTTTGGTTTTTGATTCCCACTATGATCCTTTCCGTGGAACCATAGTCCATATTCGTGTATTTGAGGGAAAAATAACTTCAGGTGATATTATTTCCTTTATGTCCAATAATGTTGCTTACAGGGTTGAGGAGGTTGGAATATTTCAGTTAAAACGGGTCCCATGCAGGGAGCTTTCCGCAGGCCGGGTTGGATATTTTATTGCGGGAATAAAGACCGTAAGCGATACGAAATGCGGTGATACAATTACATTAAGGGATCAACCCTGCAAAACACCCATGCCGGGATTCAAGGAGGCAAAACCGGTTGTTTTTTCTTCCATCTACCCAGTGGCTTCTGATGAATACGGTGACTTGAGCGCCGGATTAGAGAAGCTCAAACTAAACGATTCTTCCCTTGTTTATGAAAAGGATAGTTCCGCTGCCCTGGGCTTTGGTTTTCGCTGCGGTTTTCTGGGGCTCCTTCATCTTGAGGTGGTGCAGGAACGGCTTGAGCGTGAATATGATCTTTCTCTGATACTAACGGCGCCGTCCGTGCGATACAAGCTTACTATGCAGGACAGCTCAACGCTAATAATCGACAATCCTGCTTTATATCCTGATCCTGCCGGTATTCAGCGGACTCATGAGCCTTTTATTCGCGCATCAATAATAATTCCTGACCATTATATGGGCGCGGTAATGAAACTGTGCCTTGACAGGCGAGGAATTAACACCACCTATCAATATCTTACAAGTAATCGTCTGGAGATGATATTTGAACTTCCGCTTGCAGAAGTGATCTATGATTTTTACGACAGGCTCAAGTCTGTTACGCAGGGTTACGGATCCTTTGACTATGATTTAATTGACTACAGGGATACGGATCTTGTAAAGGTAGATATCCTGATAAACGGAGAGCGCGTGGATGCTCTTTCTCAGCTTGTCCACAGGGACAGGGCTGCTGAACAGGCAAGACATGTCTGTGAAAAGCTGCGCGATGAAATCCCCAAGCAGATGTTTAAGATTGCCATCCAGGGGGCGATTGGTGGAAAAATAATAGCTCGCAAGACCGTTTCCGCTTTTAGAAAGGATGTTACGGCAAAATGTTATGGCGGAGATATAACCAGAAAGCGTAAGCTCCTTGAAAAGCAGAAAAAAGGGAAAAAAAGGATGAAGATGGTAGGCAAGGTAATGATTCCTCAATCGGCATTTCTGGCGGTTTTAAAAACAGGTGGGGATTGAGGGATTGCTCACGCAAAGGCGCAAGGGCGCTAAGTAAACAGGAAAGAGGATATGGG
>JABMRH010000179.1 GCA_013202725.1 Desulfobacteraceae bacterium | reverse complement strand
GGTTATGCAAAACCGGTCCCGGTTAATTTTGCAAGGCTTCGTGATTATCGCAAGGGAACAATTTGTGTCGCCTCTGCCGGAGTATTGGCAAATTTGACTTTAGCTATTATCTGCGGGGTCTTGTTTCGAATCCTGCTCAGCCTTGAGCTGTTTCAATATAATGATTTCTTCAGGCCTTTCATAACGGAGCTCTTTCTTCTGTTAGGCTACAGCGTGATGATCAATATTGTCCTGGCGGTTTTTAACATGCTGCCGGTTCCGCCTCTGGACGGAAGCCGGGTGCTTTCCATGTTTCTGCCGATGCATTTAAGACGGCAGTTTGCGCGTCTTGAAAGTTTCGGCATTATAATAATAATGTTCTTGCTTATTTCAAATTCACTAAGAAGCTTATTTGCCTTTATCCCCCAATTGATGAATCTATTGCTTGGAAGCGATGGGTTGCATCTGTTTCTGGTATTAATAGGAGCTTTTAAATGAACAGAAAAAAACGGATTTTAAGCGGAATGCGTCCGACAGGGCCGCTTCATCTCGGCAATCTGCACGGCGCTCTTGCAAACTGGGTCGAAATGCAAAAGCAGTATGAATGCTTTTTCTTCATTGCTGACTGGCATGCCTTAACCAGCGATTATGAAGATACGAGTTTAATTTCAGAATATGTCCAAAACATGATGATAGACTGGCTGAGTGTCGGCCTTTCACCTGACAACAACACATTCTTTGTTCAATCGCATATCAAGGAACATGCGGAACTATTTCTTATCCTTTCAATGATAACTCCTGTTCCGTGGCTTGAACGGAATCCAACCTACAAGGAACAGATTGCCCAGATTAGTAACAAGGATCTTTCCACACTTGGGTTTTTAGCCTACCCTGTTCTCCAGGCTGCGGATATCATTATGTATAAAGCGGACGGCGTGCCTGTGGGGGTTGACCAGGTTCCCCATGTAGAAATTACAAGAGAGATTGCCCGGCGATTCAACCACTTTTATGGAAAAGTATTTCCCGAACCCAAAGCAATTTTAACCAAAACGCCTAAAATACTTGGCGCGGATCGCCGCAAAATGAGCAAAAGCTACAATAATGCCATATACTTGTCAGACAAGCCGGATATTATAACTTCCAAGGTCGCCGGGATGATCACCGATCCTCAACGGGCCAGGAAAACCGATGCCGGCAATCCAGATGTATGCAATGTTTTTGAGTTTCATAAACTATATAGCGACAGCGAAACCGTGAATAAAGTAAACAATGAATGCCGCTCGGCGGAAACAGGGTGTGTTGAATGCAAGAAAATAATGGCCCAAAATCTCATAAAGGCTCTTGAACCTATTAGAGATAAAAGAGAATACTATGAAACCCGCACTAAACTCGTTGACGAGATTATAGCGGACGGATGCAACAAAGCGAGGAATATAGCACAGCAAACCATGAAAGAAGTCAGGTCTGCGATGAAAATATCTGAATGAATAAAAAATGTGTTAAGTGTTAAGTGTTAAGATAAAACATTTAATTGTCATATCAAACAATTAGCACCTATAGATTTTCAGATAAATAGTTTCACACCGTTTATTCTCCTCTCCCTTGGGGGATAGGGTCAGGGTGAGGGGAAATATCAAGAAAACGTGAAATTATTTATATGAAAATCAACACTTAACACTTAACACCTAACACCTAACACTTAACACCTAATCAAAAAATTCATCAATAGTTATGGACTAAATAATTATGTCAGACGAAATCTACAAGATACAACTTGATGGTGTTTTTGAAGGTCCGATGGACCTTTTAATTTACCTTATAAGAAAAAACGAGGTGGATATTTATGATATTCCAATAGCCTTAATAACCGACCAGTATCTGAAATATATAGAATGGATGAAGTCGATGAACATAGATTTTGCCGGAGATTTTCTTGTCATGGCAGCCACCTTGACCCAGATAAAGTCGAAGATGCTTCTGCCTGTTCATGAGGATGAAGACTCTGAAGAGGATCCCCGCCTGGAGCTCACAAAACCCCTGCTGGAATACATGCAGGCAAAGTCGGCTGCCGAACATCTGGGCGGAAGGAGTATTCTGGGCGAAGATACTTTTATCAGAACTATTGATAAAGAGGATTATTCGGAAACCGGTGAGGATGAAATTATTAATGTCGGCCTGTTTGAACTTATCGATGCATTTAAAAAAATACTTGAAAATATTTCCGATGATCAGAGGCTGGATCTGACTGCAGACAGAATCTCTGTAAAAGACAGGATCGCTCATATAGTGGATTTACTTGAAAAGCAAGGATCAATAACCTTTGGCGAGCTGTTTTCTTCAGATGCCAACAAGGGTGAGATTATATTGACCTTTCTTGCAGTTCTTGAAATGGTTAAGCTCAGCCTTATTCGTATTGTTCAGCATGTTCATACAGGCATTATCAGACTTTTTTATTTATGATGGAAAATATTAAAAACATTATCGAAGCCCTGCTGTTTGTTTCCGGTTCTTCACTTACAATAGACCGGATTAAGAGTGTGCTCGCCTTAAACAATACAAAAGAGATACGGGATGCTCTTTCGGCTCTTTCAGATGAATATGAAGCCCGCAAAGGCGGATTTTATCTGCACGAAGTTGCGGGCGGTTATCAAATTCGCACAAGACCCGAATATACAAAATGGATCAAACACTTAATCAGGATAAAACCGCTTCGCATAAGCAAGGCCGCCATGGAAACGCTTGCGATTATTGCCTATAAACAACCGATTATAAGAAGTGATATCGAACATATAAGAGGGGTTGATTGCGGTGGAATTCTTCGCACGCTGCTTGAACGTAAGCTCATACGGATTCTGGGACGCAAGGAAATTCCAGGCCGCCCTTTGATTTATGCGACCACCAGGCAATTTCTGGAATTGTTTGATTTAAAGGATCTTAAAGATCTTCCTACTACGGAAGAAATAGAAAAACTTGGAAATACAGCAGATGCAACAGATGCATAAAAGTTCGATTTTCTGAGACCTTTGCAAAACGCCCTCTTCAGTGGTTAAATCAAAGCCGGCCTTTTTGGAGTCGGCTTTTTACTTTTTGCAGAAAAAAAGATTTTCCAGTATATTCCCGATTACAACGCATCCAAGTCCAAAAGGGATATAGCCCGCATACCCTAAAATCGGCATTTCAAAAATTTTGAATTCATGGACAAACGGAACGCTGTATTCCCATTTGGCCAGACTGTAATAATTCCACATTTCCCAAAACCATCCGCATACTAAACCTGCCAGAACTGACGATACAACAAAAACCCAGTCACCCTTGACAGTATCCGAAAACAGGTGAAATTCTCCGTAAAGTATCTGCAAAGAAACTATTACAAGAAGAGGTGAAACCCAGACAAGTGGAAAAAGGTAATCAGGCCACAGTCCTATGCAGGACAAACCAATGCCGGATATCATCAAAACAATTAATGCCGGAGCCCTTGATTTAACAAAATAAAAGGGAATAAAACTTCCGAATCTTTCCTTTATCCAAAAAGACCCTGACAGCCATTCGCGGGTTCCCAGAACAGCCGG
>JABMRH010000178.1 GCA_013202725.1 Desulfobacteraceae bacterium | reverse complement strand
CCAAACAACAAAGATAACACATAACTTCTGACTTCTTTGGATTGATGATTGATGATTGATGATTGATGATTGATGGAATCGCTTTGCTCTATCTTTTAAATCGACAATCATAAATCGACAATCATAAATCATTTATATATCCTTATTAAACAGGCCTGGCGTCGTTGTCCTCTGTTTTGCCGGATTCGGCTTCTTTTTGTTTTATAAGTTTATGATATCTTATTGTAGTGATGGGGCCTGAACCAACATAGACAAGCCCTAAAAGAAACAGTGCAACAGGAGGCTGAGCTGCGATAAAAATTAATATTAGTATCGCAGTAACCAAAACATTAAAATTCATCCTTCGAAAAATTTCGGGATTCTTTTTAAAGCTATTATATTTTATGGTGCTAACCATTAAAAAGGCAAGCATGTATAGCATTATAAGAATTACCACTGAATTTGCATTCCCTGCAATGCCGAATCTGTGACAAAATAAAACAGTAGTCGCAGCCATACCCGCTGCAGCCGGTATTGGAAGTCCAATAAAATAGTCGCTGCTGATAGTGCCCGTCTGTGTATTGAAACGAGCCAGCCTGAGCGCTCCGCATGTCATAAAAAGAAATGCAGCAA
Source organism: Desulfobacteraceae bacterium (assembly GCA_013202725.1). Classification (GTDB taxonomy): domain Bacteria; phylum Desulfobacterota; class Desulfobacteria; order Desulfobacterales; family ETH-SRB1; genus Desulfaltia. The sequence goes on along the minus strand of JABMRH010000178.1, from coordinate 2,309 downwards.
GCCAGCCGATCCTCCCAAAAGGTTTAAGCGCCCACAAATAAATCATTAACCCTGGAGCAAGGCCAAAGGATATAAGATCTGCAAGAGAATCGTATTCCACGCCAAATTTGCTTGTGGTTTTTGTAATCCTGGCAATCTTACCGTCTAACATATCAAATACAACCGCAATTAGTATCGCTATAGACGCTGCAATATATTTGCCATCTATGGCAGATATAATTGCATAGAAGCCGCAAAAAATATTAAGAGAAGTAAAAATATTCGGCAGAATATATATCCCCCGGCGAAAACCCTTTTTTCTAATTTTTTTTCTTTTCATGTCATATATCCCAATATCGAGCTCCCCGCTTTTACCCTGTCTTCAATATGCACATTTAACTTTGTGTCATCAGGCAAATAAACATCAAGTCGTGAGCCAAAGCATATCATACCAAAACGCTGCCCACGGGCCATTTTGTCGCCATCATGAACCTTGCAGATAATTCGCCTGGCAATCAGCCCTGCAATCTGGACAACACAATATTTTTTCCCCTGGTCTGTTTTAATAAAAACAGCATTTCGTTCATTATCTCTTGATGCCTTGTTAAAATTCGCGGAAATAAATTTTCCTGGATAATAATTGATCTTTTCAATCTTCCCTTCATGCGGAATGCGATTTACATGGACATTAAACACAGACATAAAGATGCTTATCTTAAGGCAACGACCTTCAAAATAGGGGTTGTTCTCCTTGATGCAAGCCTCAACAATCCTTCCATCCGCCGGCGAAACAACGGCGCCGTTCTTGTTGGGGACAAACCGGTCCGGATCTCTGAAAAAATAGCAGATAAAAACGGTAACTGCAAGCCCTGTCAAAGACAAAACAGTCAGTTCCAATAGAGCAAACACAGCACTTATAAATGCTGAAGTTAAAATAAAAGGATATCCGGCTTTTGCCACAGGAAATGCTGTTTGCCCTGGTGGATCGGGCCGGGAAAAATTGTCCATTTAATTATACTATCATATCAAACAATAATGTCAATGAGAGCTTTCGCTGCTTAACTCTGCATATGATTTTCGTATGTAGAAGGGCGCAAAACTGCGGATATCATCCGTGTCATTGTTTTTAAATCTATCCATGCCGATGCTTGCTATTGTTGAAGCATGAATCGTGCTTTGACGTGGCAAGGCAAAATGTGCAAGGGCTCCCAACTTATCTCTAATAAGCTTTTGATAAACAGATGCGCCGTCTCCAACAAATATGCACGCTTCATTAATATCACAAACAGCTTCGTCTGGAGGCAGAACCTGCTCGTCAATTTCCTTTTTCAAAATATTGCCGTTAAATCTGTAACGTGAAAAATAGACCTCCCCCCTGCGGGCGTCTAAAAGAGGACAGATAAGATATTGAGAAAAAAAGCACTGCATGGCAAGCGCATCAAGGCTTGAAACACCTACCAAAGGTTTGCGGGTTGCCGCAGCCAGCCCCTTTATTGAACTTATTCCTATTCGAAGACCGGTGAAACTTCCAGGGCCTCTGGTTACAGCAAATCCGTTCAGTTCGGAAACAATAATGCCGGATAATTTAATAGCGGCATTTATCATCTCCATTAAGTGCTTTGAATGTGTTTGTTCGATGCCCAGGGTAAGCTCGGCCAGCACGGATTCTTTATCAACTATCGCAACGCTGCAACTTTTTACAGCCGTATCAACAGCGAGTATTTTCATTTAGTTGCCCGCTGCTTTGATTTCTTTTTCTTTTCAATGGCTATATTAAGGACTTCATCCATGTTGCTTACAGGAACGAATCTTATCTTCCGCTTTACATTCGCCGGAATCTCGGTCAAATCCTTTTTGTTCTTCTCAGGCAAGATTATAGTATGGATTCCGGCCCTTAAAGCTCCAAGAGATTTTTCTTTCAAACCACCTATGGGAAGAACCCGCCCTCGAAGGGTAATCTCACCTGTCATGGCAACATCTTTGCAAATCGGTTTATTGGTCAGGGTGGAAATAAGGGCTGTCGCAATTGCAATGCCGGCAGACGGCCCATCTTTGGGTATTGCGCCTGCCGGAACATGGATATGCACATCATGATTTTCAAACAGGTTTTCTTTTATTCCATAAGAATTAAGATTTGCCCTAGCATAAGTCACCGCCGCACGAGCAGACTCCTGCATTACATCTCCGAGCTGTCCGGTTACAATCAAATCACCCTTGCCTCTAATCAAAGAGGCTTCCACATACAGAACCTCACCGCCGGCCTGTGTCCAGGCAAGGCCGGTGGACAAGCCGACCTGACTGTTTTCCTGATCCATTTCAGGTAGATATTT
>JABMRH010000177.1 GCA_013202725.1 Desulfobacteraceae bacterium | reverse complement strand
GAATGTAAATGTGGCTGCATACTGTCTGATGACAAATCATTATCATGTTCTGCTGCAAACACCCGAAGGGAATATTTCAAGATGCATGAGGCATCTGAACAGCATTTATACCCAGAGATATAACAGGAGACATGGGTTCGATGGTCAACTTTTCAGGGGAAGGTATAAGTCGATTCTTGTTTGTAACGACAGTCATCTTCTGCAACTGGTGAGATATATACATAAAAACCCGGTAAAATCAGGTATTGTAAAAAACAGCCAGGATTATGAATGGAGCAGCTACAAAGGTTATCTGTCATATGCGAAGAAATGGGACTGGTTATACAAAAACTATATTCTTTCCATGATAACGCCTAAAAAACGGGGCAGACTGAAGCCGTTTGTTGAATTTATGCAGAAAGATGATTCTGAAGAGGTTACAAGGCTTTTTTCATTAAAGAAGCTTCCATCATTTTTTGGTCCGGAAAGTTTCATCACAGGGATAAAAGAGAAATATTATTTTAAGAAAAAAAATAATGAGGTTCCAGAATCAAAAAGCCTGGCTCCGACATCTGATATAATCATTTCAGCAGTGTGTGAACATTACGAAGTGGCGTTTAATGAATTGTTGAAAACAAGACGCGGAATATTTAATGAACCGCGGAATATTGCAGTATATCTATTACGCCATATACGCGGCGAAAATCTTAACAACATAAGTACATTGTTAAATATTAAAACATACAGTACTGTAAGCAGCATCATCCGAAAAGTTTCAGACCTTAAAAAATGTAACAGAAGAATCAGAAAAGAGATAGAGAGCATACAGGATAGTATTAATACGGGTCAAAGGCAGACTTGACCCCATTCTTGTTTTTGTTATTGGCGTTAACAGCCGCAGCTTCGCTGAGCCGGAGGGGTTGCCCCACTCCACATCTACAAGTATTAAGCGGCTCTACGAAATAGAAATAGGTGGTAAATCCATCGCTTATTGGCGTAGAGGCGTCAAAAATGATCGTATCGCTTATCGCAGCTCACTTTTTTAAAGCACTGCCTACAATAAAATCCAGCCAACCGCTAACGCGTCGGCTGATTTACGCGTTCGCTGAAAATAAATATTGACAAGCGTAACCCAAAAGGTTACATTAGTGATTATGATAAAATCTTTCAAACATAAAGGATTGGAGGACTTTTTTTATACAGGCAGCAAGAGAGACATTAAGCCCGATCATGCAAACAGACTTACAAGGATACTTGACCGACTTAATGCCGCAAACGAAATAAAAGATATGAATTATCCAGGTTCTTTTCTTCACCAATTGAGCGGAGACAAAAAGGGCCTTCATACAGTAAAAGTTTCAGGAAATTGGCGAGTCTTTTTTAAATTTATTGATGGCGATGCCTATATCGTCGATTACGATGATTATCATTAGGAGCTATAATAATGAGAAGAACGATTAGACGTCCAACACACCCGGGCAACATTATAAAAGAAGATTATCTTTTGCCTTTGGCCATAACAATCAAGGATATGGCTGATACTCTCGGTGTTTCCAGGAAAACATTATCTAAAATAATAAATGAAAAAGGCGGTATAACTCCTGATATGGCTTTACGCTTATCCCGTGCCTTTGACACCACACCTGAGTTTTGGCTTAATTTGCAGAAAAACTATGATTTATGGCATGCAGAGACTGCATCAAAGGAATGGCAAAAGGTAAAACCATTCCCATAGAGCATTCTCCACCATAATTCATCGCCCTACAGCGAACAAGGCGTTCAAGATTGAGAGGCAGGGACGAGAGGATTTAAACTATGAAACGATTACTTTGTCTTGCCGTCGGACTATGTCTTCTGGTCTCGGGTTGTGTAACACCGGCAAGGGATACCGTTTTTCAGGCATCAACAATAGATGCCCTGTTGGCAGGTGTATACGACGGCGATATGTCATGCCGCTGTCTGCTGAAACACGGCGATTTCGGAATCGGTACGTTCGATCGTCTTGATGGAGAAATGGTTCTTCTCGACGGAAACATGTATCAGATAAAAGCAGACGGAAAGGTCTATGAACCGGACCCGTCCGTCAAGACGCCTTTTGCTACAATATGTCAGTTTAACGCAGACAGAGGCATTCCCATCAAGACGGGATCGGACTATGAAACGATTGAAAACTTGATCAACGAATACGCTCCCAATCAGAACCTCTTCTATGCGATCAAGATTACAGGACAATTCAGATCGATGAAAACACGAAGTGTTCTTGGTCAGCAAAAGCCATATCCGCCACTCAAGGAAGTCACCAGTAATCAGCCCGAGTTTAATATGAAGAGCATTTTTGGCACGATAGTCGGTTTCAGGTGCCCTCCTTATGTTAAAGGCATCAATGTTCCCGGATATCACTTACATTTCATCAGTAGTGATCGAACTCAGGGAGGGCACGTTCTGAGTTTCGAAATTGCAGACGGCAAATGCGAAATCGACGTTCTTAACCAGTATTTCCTGACGCTTCCGGCAAACACTAAAGAATTTGCCGAGACTGATCTGTCAAGAGACCGGAGCAAAGAACTGAAGGATGCAGAGAGGAGATAACATAGCTGCAAATACAGATGGCCTGAGCATTCTCTCCATGCAGGAACTCGAGGAGTTGGAGAAGAGGGTACAATGGGTGAAGTCGAATTTGCGGGCTATGTTCCGGGAGCGATTGGAAGAGTAGTCGAGCTGCACGGAATATATTACCATCAGAATTGGGGGTTCGGACAGTTCTTCGAGGCTAAGGTAGCCTCTGAATTGTCAACATTTTTAGATCGTTTTGATAAAACTCGTGATGGATTCTGGACAGCTTGTCTCAACGGTCGTGTTGAGGGTTCCATTACCGTTGACGGTATCAAAGCCGAATCAGAAGGCGCTCATCTCCGGTGGTTCATTCTATCATCAAAACTGCATGGGCGCGGTGTCGGCAATGCACTTATGGAGAAAGCTGTAAATTTCTGCAGGAAGAGTAACTATTGCCGAGTTTATCTTTGGACGTTTGCCGGTCTTCATGCTGCCAGTCACCTTTACGAGAAGTTTGGTTTCAGGCTGGTAGAACAACATGAAGGCACTCAATGGGGAACAAAGGTTAACGAACAAAAGCTTGTTCTTAATATCTAACGGTTTTTGGGGATGACATAATTTTTGCTTTTTCATTAAAAACAATGCGATATATATCATACAATTAAAAGCAAGAAATAATCTGCTGCTATCAAATATCACTGATTTATTTCTTAACATTTAAATAGTTATGCAGATTTAGGGGTACACAGATGTTACGATTGAGTGAAACTTCTATTAAATGGGCTCTTAAGAGTATTAATAAGTATTTTGACACCAAGACCTCCTACAAGAATACACATCATGTACAACTATAATTTTATGTGGTGCACTTTGAAGTTGAATTCACCGTACTACTACAGCCGATTACAACAATCACGCAGAGTATGTCTGGGGAGTAAGGGAGTCTGACTGTAGAAGAAACTGCTCGCTGAACTTCTAGAACGGCTGGAAGCTGTTCTCTGCCTTTAACTTTTTTCGTTCAAAGAGCGCGTAAACGACGGGAACCACCACCAGCGTGATTAGATTCGAACTGAGCAGCCCTCCGATAATGGCACGGGCCATGGGCGCCTGGGCTTCACCGCCTTCGCCGATGCCCAAAGCCAGTGGCGACATAGCCAAAATGGTGGTCATTCCGGTCATCAGAATCGGTCGGAGTCGTCTTCTGCCCCCCTCTTCGATGGCCTCTCTCAGGGGCAGTCCGTCCCGGCGGCGCAGCAGATTGATGTGATCTACTAGCAAAATGGCGTTATTCACCGCAATGCCGCCTAACATGATACACCCGATATATGATTGTATGTTAAAGGTGGTATTGGTTAAAAAGAGCATCAGGATCACACCGATAGCCGCAAGCGGTACGGAAAACATCACCACAAATGGATATCGTAGCGACTCATAGAGCGATGCCATCACCATATATACCAAGATTAAGGCCAGCACAAAACTTATTGAAAGTTCGCGAAAGGATTTCTGCTGTTCTTCGTAATCTCCCCCAAAAAGGATGTTGAAATTTCTGGGCACGGGCACCGATTGCAAGCCCTCACGTATATCGGTTAAAATGGAGCCCATATCCCTGCCACTGATATTGGCCGTTACATAGACCACGCGCTCCTGGTCTTTGCGTTGGATAAGCACCGGCCCGCGCCGGGGGCGAATATTTACTACGTTTCGAAGCACTACCTGCTCACCCTCGGCATTGGTGATGGGAAGGTCCAGAATATCCCGCAGGTCTTTTTTCTCCGCGCCCTCGATCTTTACCAGAATTCTATACTCGTTTCCCCCTTCCCGGTAGTTTCCCGCAGAGGATCCGGAAAGCACGGTTTGCAGCATGTTGGCAATCTTGGATACCGTAAGCTTCATATCGGCGGCCTTTTGCCGGTCCACGATAATGAGTTCTTCCGGGGTTCCGGTCTCCCTGCTCATTCTTGTGTCTGTGATGCCGGCCACATTCCCGATTATCTCCTCAACCCGACGGGCCAAAGCGTCGGATGTCTCAAGATTATGGCCGCGCACTTCCACCTGGACCTTTTCATCTCCCCCTGTGCCGATTCGAAGCAAAAAGAGCCCCTGTCCGGCACGGGTGCGGATTTTGACGCCTGGTATAAAAACGAGTTTTTTGCGAAGGGCTACTGCTATCTCTTCGCTGGATCGGGTCCGTTCTTTGACCGGCTTCAGCGCAATGCGCATCTCACCGGCATTGGACCCACGTGCCTGCCAAGTGGAACCGCCGATAAATGACACTGTGTTTTCGATTTCCGGTACTTCTTGTTTGACGATGGCTTCGACTTTCTGAAAGGCTTGATTGACTAAATCGAGCCGGGTGCCCACGGCCATTTCCGCGTATACCCGAACCTCACTCTCATCGGCGCTTGGCATTAACTCAACCCCTACCAGCGGGATAAGAAAGAGACTTCCGATCAGAAGGACCAGGGTTCCGCTTATGGTCATGATCCGATGATTCAGGGTAAAGCGGAGCAGCTTCACGTATTCTATCTCCATTCGCCTGAAGAACCGGTCGGTAATCCGATAGATTCTGTGGCCCCAGGTGGTTCCGTTACCTGTTTTTCTATCAACCGGACCGCGGACCCTGGACGCCAGCATGGGGACGAGAGTCAGCGCCACCATCAGGGAGCAGCCCAACGAGAAGCTGACGACGTAAGAGAGCTGCTTGAACATAACCCCCGACATGCCGCGAATGAAAATCAGCGGCACAAAAACTACCAGCGTAGTCAGGGTACTGGCAATGACCGCAGCCATCACTTCCCGGCTGCCGTTTATAGCGGCCGATTCCGGTTCCTGGCCCCCTTCTCGAAGCCGGTAAATATTTTCCAGCACCACTATGGCGTTGTCCACCAGCATACCGATGCCGAGCGCCAGGCCGCCGAGAGTCATCAGGTTCAATGTAAACCCGCTGAAATACATCAAGGCGAAGGTTGCAACCACCGATATGGGGATCGTGGTGGCAATAATGGCGGTGTTGGGGATATTCCTGAGAAAAAGCAACAACACGAATAGAGCCAGAACTCCGCCATAAAGGATGGTGGTGCCCACGTTGGTGATGGAGCGCTGAATATAATCTGAAGTGTTAATTATGGGGATAATATGGATCTGGGGGATTTCCCTGTTGATCCGTTCAATCTCTTTGAGCACCCCGGTTGCCACCTCCACGGTGTTTTTTCCTGATTGTTTGTTGACCGAAAGGCGCACACCAGGCTTTTCGTTTACCCGAACTATCCTGGTTACTTTCTCCCAGGCATCTTCTACTGTGGCGATTTCCTTTAGCTGAATGGGCGCCCGTTCCCGGATGGCGACCACCGTGTTCCGCAACTCATCCAGGCTGTTGTAAACACCAGGAGTTCGGATGGTGATATCGAGTAGCCCCTGTTCGATGACGCCGGCCGGAAGATTGATGTTTTCTTCCTTGAGTCGGTCTAAAAGCTGATCGATGGGAAGGCCAAGGGCTTTTATCTTCTCCGCGTTCAGGTTGACGTGGATCTCCCTGTCCAGTCCGCCACGAATATCCAAAGAGGCCACCCCGGGAATGCGCTCGATCCGGTTTTTCACCTGATTGTCGATAAGTATTCTTACCTGGATGGGATCCAGGTTGCTGGATACTCCCATAATGAGAATCGGAAAGGAGGCAAGATCGAACTTGCGTAGCCGGGGTCGTTCTGCATCTTCCGGAAGGCGCGGAATGACGCGATCCAACCGGTCCCGGATATCGTTGGCTGCTGCATCCAGGTCCGTACCCCATGTGAAAGTAACCCGAACGCTGCTT
>JABMRH010000176.1 GCA_013202725.1 Desulfobacteraceae bacterium | reverse complement strand
CTTTTACTTTGAGTCGGCTGCAGGAGCCGGATCTTTCAGAAAACAGTTGATTCCACTTACACCTTTTTTCTGCTTTGCTCTCCCCAGAATAGGAACGGCCGTGCATGATTATACGGAAATGGCGCATCTCATTGATGCATATACAGGCGGCATTGGGTTCTCTTCTCATTCCTGCACCAGCTTTGAAGAAAAGGGCCTTTGTTTGCCCTTTATCTCATTTAGCGGGAAATGCCTTGTCAGAAATCAGGGCAGGATGTTTGAAATTATTCAGGAGCTTTCATGCAAATTCGATTTTTCAGATTTTGCCCGCTTAAAGAGCCTTTTGTATGAATACAGGGCGGGATTGGAATCGATGGTCGTGCAAAATGGCCACATGCTGGCGATGTCGCTTGCTTCAAGAAACTTATCAACCACCTGCGCACTCAGCGAAATATGGCACGGCATTCATCAGTTGCAAACCATAAAGGGCTTAACCGATGATCTTACAGAAGATAAACTAAAGTCTATATCCGGCGATTTATTATCAATCGGCAAAAACCTTTTTACACGAAGCAATTTTAAAATGGCGCTGATCGGCGAAGATTATCCCTTGTCAACAGCATCTTCCCTGGCTGCATCCGTACAAAAAGCACTATTTCATTCCCCCCTCGATGGGGGCAAGGGGGGTGTTCAGGCAAACGGTTTTGTGAGCCCTGGAATCGAATTTGACGATGAAATTACCAGGGAAGGCTGGAGCACATCTTCCGCAGTTTCATTTGTGGCCCAGGCATTTAAGACCGTGCGGATGGGACATGAAGATGCTCCTGCTTTATCTGTTATAAGTAAAATACTTCGCTCAATGTATCTTCATCGTGAGATTCGGGAAAAAGGCGGAGCATACGGCGGATTTGCGATATATAATTCCGAGGACGGCATATTTAATTTCGGCTCTTACAGGGATCCCCACATATCTGCTACCCTTAAAGTGTACGATGGCGCTGTAGATTTCATAAATTCCGGGCGTTTTGTTGAAGAGGATGTCAAGGAAGCGATTTTGCAGGTATGTTCCGGAATCGACAGGCCGGATCCACCGGGGGCCGCGGCTCAAAAGGCATTTTACAGAAAAATTGTTTCATTATCGGATGAAGCGCGCAAGGCTTTTAAAGAGAGGCTTCTTTCGTTAACCAGAAATAAGGTCGCAGAGGTTGCTGGAAAATATTTTGATCCAAACAAGAGCGAGCGCTCTGTGGCGGTTATATCTGGTGAGCAGAAATTAAAAGAGGCAAATGAAAAATTGCCTGATCACAGTCAGCTAAGGCTTTACAGGATTTAGGCCTTTCAAGAAGATTTTTTTAATAGCAATGCTTCTTGGCAGGGAATTTACCTGCCTGAACTTCATTTGCGTATCGTTTTATTGCGGTTCCGGCAGTATCTCCGATGGCAGCATATTGTTTTACAAATTTTGGGACATGCCCTTGGTTTAATCCCAGAAGGTCGTGCAGAACAAGTATCTGCCCGTCACAATGGGGGCCTGCTCCGATTCCTATTGTCGGGATGGTTAAGGCTTTAGTGATTTTTTTGGAAATATTCGATGGAATGCCTTCTAAAACAACCGAAAACGCCCCGGCCGATTCCACCTCAAGAGCATCAGCCATGAGCCGTTCTTCATCACGCTGAACCTTGTAGCCTCCCATCTTGTGAACAGACTGCGGAGTAATGCCGATATGGGCCTGCACAGGAATTCCAGCGCCTGAAATTGCCTGGATTATTTCACTGACCGCTGCTCCTCCTTCCAACTTTACAGCAGCAGTCCCGGCTTCTTTAAGAAAGCGTCCCGCATTTGCAACCGCCTGTTCAATGCTTGCCTGGTAAGACATAAACGGCATATCACCGACAATAATGGCGAATTTTGCGGCTCTGGACACAATCCTGCTATGATATATCATTTGGTCCATTGTAACAGGCAAGGTGCTCGATTCTCCCTGGATTACCATGCCCAGCGAATCCCCCACAAGGATCATGTGCACTCCGGATTCGTCAACAATCTTTGCAAACGGGTAGTCATAGGCTGTTAGAGCGACGATTTTCTCAGCTTTTTCTTTCATTTTATAAAGAGTTGTAAGCGTAACTTGAGATTGCATAATTTTCCCCCCTGCAGGAATATGTTTTTACCATCAGAATATTAAGAAGTTAATAACTTGAAATGCCCTCTGTCAAGGAAAACCTTCAATCAATTTTTAATAAAACATTGGTATTGACTAAGCAACGATTGCTGGAATAAACTGAAAAATTACATAATAAAAGATGAACTTGTAAAAAGTCTAATTTTGCTTTCTCTGTGACTAATTTTGGGATTCAGCTTTCACCTGGCTAAATTGCAAGAACTCGGGCTAACGCCCTCAAGCAGCTTGCAATTTTTAACG
>JABMRH010000175.1 GCA_013202725.1 Desulfobacteraceae bacterium | reverse complement strand
TATTCACGGGGCGCAGGAATCGGCCCTGCCACGGCCTTTCTTTATTCCGGCCCTGCCATAAATGTGCTGGCAATTACCCTTACAGCAAAAATATTGGGCTGGCAGCTTGGTTTGGCACGGGCTGTTGGAGCGGTGGTTTTCGCGGTTATCACAGGCTTGCTCATGGCTATGATTTTTCGCAAGGATGATGCAGCGCAAACCAAAGGGCAAATCTATTTGCCGGATGAAGAAGGCAAAGGACGAACTCTCCTGCAAGATACATTATATATTATTACCATGGTGCTGATCCTGATTTTTGCGGCATTTGCGCGACCTGCCGAAGGCTCAACAGGCCTGTGGCCTGCAATATTTGCAGCCAAATGGTATATCACCGTCGCCCTCTTGATTGCAGTGGTCTGGATGCTGAAAGCATGGTTTACTCGAGATGAACGCAAAAGCTGGGTTGAATCGACCTGGGGATTTATGAAACAGATTTTTCCACTTCTTGCTGGTGGAGTTCTTGTAGCCGGTTTTATGTTAGGCCGCCCAGGACATTCCGCGCTCATCCCCGAACACTATATCCAGATGCTCCTTGGCGGAAACTCCATTTGGGCAAATTTATTTGCCTCGGTTGCCGGAGCTTTGATGTATTTTGCCACCCTTACAGAAGTTCCGATTCTTCAGGGGCTTCTTGGCGCTGGCATGGGCAAGGGTCCTGCTTTGGCTTTGCTGCTGGCCGGTCCTGCCTTATCATTGCCGAACATGCTGGTAATCGGAAGCGTGATGGGCGTAAAAAAGACCGCTGTTTTTTGCTCGATTATCATAATCTTATCCACAATCGCAGGGATGCTGTTTGGCGTGATTGCCGGAAGGTAATCGATAAAATTTTTTGGAAAGGAGACAAAAAGTGGAGATCAAAGTATTAGGGCCCGGTTGCCCCAAATGCCAACAGACGGAAAAGGTTGTTAAAGAAGCGGTAGCGGAAGCCGGAGTGGAAGCTCAGGTCGAAAAGGTGACCGATATCATGGAGATAGCTGGTTACGGCGTGTTCGGCACCCCTGCTGTGATAGTGGACGGGAAGGTTAAAAGCGTAGGAAAGATCCCGAAAAAAGAAGAAATCAAAACTTGGATTCGGGAATAAACTATCAGTACCAAACTTACTATACGGAGGAGAAATGAGGCAAAGGAACAGTATAATTGGAGCAATTTTAATCGTTGTGCTTACAGGAGCTTCTCTTTTTTACGTTTTACAAAAGACTACAGCCGAACCGCCCGACTCGAACACAGAGGGGGATTTTTTAAATGCTCTGAAGAGCGGCATGCCTGTCCTGGTTGATTTTGGGTCGAATTCATGTATTCCATGCCGCCAGATGAGACCTATACTTCATGAAGTCAAAAAGGAGTATTCAGGGAAGGCTGAAGTCCTTGTGATCGATGTTTATAAATATCAGAGCCTTGCAAGGGAACACAAAGTACGAATGATTCCCACTCTAACATTCTTTGATTCAAACGGCAAAGAGGTTCACCGCCACCAGGGATTCATGAGCAAAAACTTGATCCTGGAGCAGTTCAAAAAAATGGGTGTTATTTAAAAGGAGAGGTTTATGCTGGAAACTTTTTTCTTAATCGTCAATGAGTGGATTGCAAGCGGCACAACTATTGCGGCATTAGGTTGTTTTTTATGGGGCATGATCAGCGTGGCATTCAGCCCGTGCCATCTGGCATCGATTCCATTGATTGTCGCCTATGTGGGCGGACAGGAGCGGGCTGTTGATCCAAGACAGGCCGGTATATATTCGGCGGCGTTTACCACCGGTCTTTTTATTACCATCGCACTAATCGGAATTATCTGCGCCCTGCTGGGTCGCATGTTGGGCGACGTCGGTAATTACTGGCAAATTTTAATTGGGGGCATTCTGATCTGGGTAGCCCTTGGAATGCTGGGCGTGGAAAAATGTTCCATGTCGAGCGGATTGCTATACCGCCTTAATTTCAAGGGGCTGTTCGGCGCGTTTATGCTTGGACTCGCCTACGGCGTGCTCTCCGGTTCATGCACATTCGGGTTCATCGCGCCGATTCTGGCGATAATTACTGTTCAGCAAAAAATCGCGACAGGAATACTTTTTATCCTGCTTTTTGCCGTTGGGCATTGCCTGCCGATTATGGTTGCCGGAAGCTCTACGGCAGCCGTGAGAAAATTAATGGAAAACAGCGCCTGGCAGGGGGCAGGGAGCTGGTTTCGTAAAGGTGCGGGGGCTGTCATAGGACTTTTGGGAATATATTTTGTTTTAAATCCATTTTTTGCGGCTTGAAGATATCTTCAACTAAAGAACTGAACAAACAAAATTAAAACCATTAATCCCATCCGAGTAGACATTATCATGAAAACGGAAACCTGCAGTGCCGGCCATCTGAAAGGGCTGAGCATCTTTGAAAAATATCTCACCATCTGGGTGCTTGTTTGCATTGTCGCAGGTATCCTCTTGGGACGGTTCGCTCCAGGAGCCGCAACGTTTCTTGACGGTCTTGCCATTTACGTGGGCGAGGCGCCTGTTGTTTCCATTCCCATCGCGATCTGCCTCTTTTTCATGATGTATCCCATCATGGTCAAGATTGATTTTGCCGAGGTCATCAAAGCCGGCAAGACACCCAAACCTGTTCTCCTAACCCTGTGTATAAACTGGGGAGTCAAACCCTTCACCATGGTAGCTATAGCCAGCTTCTTCCTGGGTTCTCTTTTTTTGACTTTTATAGGTTCCGATGCGGTGGATATCGTAAAAATGCCGCCGGCTGCCGACTGGGCAGTGGGATCGGTTCATGGGGCAGGCACGGTTGTGCTCCACGAGGGGATGAAAATGCTCCAAATCCCTCTCTGGCGCAGTTACCTCGCAGGGTGCATTCTACTGGGCGTTGCTCCATGTACTGCCATGGTCTTGATGTGGGGATATCTTGCCAAAGGCAATGATGGTCTAACTCTGGTTATGGTAGCCATCAATAGCCTGACGATGCTCGTGCTCTATGGCTTGCTGGGTGGTTTTCTGCTTGGTGTTGGCAAGCTTCCTGTGCCATGGGAAGCCCTGGCGCTTTCCATATCTATTTACGTGGCTTTGCCGCTTGTGGCTGGATATCTGACCCGCAGGTGGTTTATCAATGTCAAGGGAGAGGTCTGGTTTCGAGAAAAGTTTCTGCATTTTTTGACCCCAGTCTCTATCACTGCGCTGCTGGCAACCCTGGTGCTCCTCTTTTCGTTTAAGGGGGATATTATTGTGAATAACCCACTCACGATTCTCTGGATTGCCATTCCTTTGTTCATTCAGACTGTTTTCATATTTGTGCTGGGATATGGCCTGGCACGGCTGCTTAAGCTTCGTTACGAGGATGCAGCTCCTGCCTCCTTGATTGGGGCATCAAACCATTTTGAGGTCGCCATAGCTACATCCACCATGCTGTTCGGACTTTCTTCGGGGGCATCACTCGCGACGGTGGTCGGTGTGCTGATCGAGGTACCACTAATGCTTATGTTGGTCAGGATTTGTCTTAGGACAAGGGGTTGGTTTGCTTCATAAGGTGAAACATGGCCGTTGTGGCTATGACCATTAATGGGGAATTATTATGTTGCTTAAAAACTATACCAAAGAAATTTCCAGACCGGAATGCAATCCAAGTTTTCAATCCGTGCACTGCATCGCCCACCGCTTGATGAGAAAGATAAACAAAAGCTGAAGGAATACCTTGGACAATTCCCATTGTGACAGGATGCGCAGTCCTGCGGCCTGCAAAACCTTAAAGGATAAGGAGCGGATATGAAATTATTAAAAAACAAAATCAAGCAGATGGTAAAGGAAAGTTATGCCGAAATAGCTCAACCCGACAAGTGTCGCTGTTGCGGTGATCCGTCAAATCTTGCGAACATATTGGATTTAGGTAAAAAACTCGATTATACAAAGGATGAACTCGCCATTGGCCTGGGAGATGCCAATCTTGGTCTCGGATGTGGAAATCCCTTGACAATTGCGGATCTGAAACCAGGAGAAACCGTGCTTGATTTAGGGAGTGGAGCCGGCTTTGACGCATTTCTGGCAGCAAAAAGCGTGGGGAAAGAGGGAAAGGTTATCGGCGTTGACATGACGCGGGAAATGATAAAAAAGGCAAAGAAGAATGCAGATAAAATGGGTGTCGACAATGTCGAATTCCGATTAGGAGAGATAGAAAAGTTACCTGTTCCTGATAATGCAGTCGATGTGGTTCTGTCAAACTGTGTTATCAATCTTTCACCAGATAAAAGAGCTGTTTTTGGAGAGCTTTTCAGGGTGTTGAAACCTGGAGGGCGGATCAGCATATCGGATGTTTTGCGTTCAGGAGAAATTCCAAGGGAAATCATGGATGATCCGAAAGCCTACACAGGGTGAGTATCCGGGGCTATTTCACCAGGTGAGGTGAGACGGATTCTAAACAGGCTGGGTTTTGAATCTATAACTATAACAAAAAAGGATAACAGCAAACAAATAATCAAAAGTTGGAATGTCGGAAAGGGAACAGAATTTATGGTATTTTCTGCATATATACAAGCCGGCAAACCATAAAATCGATGAACATTGGCAACAGGCGGTGCAGTCGAGCGTATCGGAACACTTGAAGGGGGATTTTATGAAAAACGTGATAATGATCCTGGTGATCGGATTTATCGTCTTTGAGTTTATCGAGCATATGATTTTCCCTCTGTTCTGGTATATCAAAAACCGAAAGAAAAGATCAATCTATGGCGTGACAGGCATGCTGGGAAAAGTGGCCGAAGTCAAACAGTGGCAAAAAAGCGAAGGGCGGGTTTTTGTTAACGGGGAGCTGTGGAGAGCTGTCAGTGATGTTCCTCTATCGACTGGTGATAAAGCGGTTATTCAAAGTGTGGAAGGGCTAACATTAAGGGTGAAGCCTTTCTAATGGCTGAACCTGGAGAGAGAGAACATAGGAGATATATACGAGCGGTTTGGACAGATATCTTCCACAACGTCAAGGTTCCGGCCCTCTCCCTGGTGCAGAAGTTGCGGAGAGGAGGAGAAGTTAAGAGTGAGTCACATCTTGCAAAGCCTTGGGTTTACCCTTTGCTAATGAGGATTGGTGGCATGTCGACAAAGGAGGAAAGTTATGTTGCTTAAAAACTATACCAAAGAAATTTCCAGACCCGAATGCAATCCAAGTTTTCAATCCGTGCATTGCATCGCCCACCTGTCCGAAGATATCAAAGAAGTGCTCCCCTATCTGAATACCGTACTTGGCGGGTTTTCGTATACAAAGGAGCCACCGTCTGTGGCTTTTAAGGTACATGGCAAACTTATTAGCGTGTATCCTCGAAAGATCGCGATCAATGCGCTTAAGGACGAAGCAGAGGCAGATAAGATTCTGGAATGGCTCAAGCGAGAAATCAATGATGCCTGGGATAAGAGGGATGAAATTGAACCGCGTTATGAAGGAATGCCAAAGCCTAAGGTGATTGAAATTTTGAAACTGCTGCCAAAGACTAATTGCAAAGAATGCGGGCTACCTACCTGCATGGTCTTTGCAATCCGCGTAGCCGAAGGCGTAAAATGCGCCGGAGATTGTTCCCCGATAGAGGAGGACAAAAGGGAAAAGCTGGAAAATTATACTCGCCAGTTTAAACTCGACGATTAAGTAAAAACAAAGGTTTTTTGCGGCAAAAAGATCATTATGAAGAAAACAAATAACGGAATGTGGTTGAAATTGAAGGTGACGATGGCTGCTTTATTCTGTCTGCTTTTATTCGCAATCCATTCTAATGCTGAAAATATTACCGGAGAAAAACCGGTTGCTTTTTTACCGGAGCAAACATTTGAATTTGAGCCGGTTATAGAAGGAGCTGTGGTCATTCATGACTTCATTATTCAAAACAAAGGGACGGCGCCTCTTGTTATTCACAAGGTAAGGACTGGTTGAGGGTGTACGGCTGTCTCCAGTATGAGACA
Organism: Desulfobacteraceae bacterium; assembly: GCA_013202725.1. GTDB lineage: Bacteria > Desulfobacterota > Desulfobacteria > Desulfobacterales > ETH-SRB1 > Desulfaltia. Next base: position 4,246 of record JABMRH010000175.1, on the reverse strand, counting down.
GATTCCTCCTGGCAGCGAAGGAAAGATAACGGTTAGAATGCGTACCGGCGGATACGGCGGGAAAAAAATCAGAAAAAGTGTCAGTATTCAGACCAATGATAAAATTCGCCCCGGACTTGGTGTAACATTTACAGGCTGTGTTGAAAAATTTGCAGATATCAGACCGCAAAGAATAATACTGAGAGGTTCAGCAGGGCAGACGATAAAAGCACAGGTTGAAATTACCCCGGGAACTAAATACCCGTTTAAAATAATCAGCGCAATGGCAACACATGGGAAATACATCAAATTCAGCATACCTGATGCAAAAAGATCGAATGCAGGAGGTTATGTGTTGACTGTTGAAAATATAAGAAAAGAAATCGGACGATATAATGATGTAATTTATCTAAAAACAGACAGCAAATTACGTCCTACAATACCAATCTATGTTGTCGGCAATATTTTTAGCATACCAGCAAACAGGAAAAAGTAGCCTGGGGAAATGATTATTAATCCGGATAAAGTCCAAATATAAAGCAGCTTGAGATGGCACAAAAAAGGGGAATGATATGGAATTGAATATGTTTTCACTTAAGGTATTCTTGGCAGTTGCCGAAAAACAGAGCTTTTCCGGCGCTGCCGAGACTCTGTTTTTGACGCAGCCGGCCGTGAGTTCACAGGTTCAAAATCTTGAGAGCTATTTCCAGACGCTACTCGTGATTCGCTCCCATTCCGGCGCTATAAAATTAACTGATGCCGGCAAGATCGTATGTGATTATGCCAATAAATTTGTAGTATTGAGCAAAGAACTATTAAGGGATATTGAAAAACAGACCGGAAAATCCATGATGCAGCTACGCTTAGGGGCATGTTTCATCGCAGGGACGCACTTGCTCCCTGCGCTTATGAAGGCATTTATTGACAAGTATCCCACCGTTCAGGTGTCACTCAAGGTTACCAAAGGTGAAGATGTCTTTCAGGGGTTGTTGACCGGATCTTTTGATATCGGCATTACCGGTCTTTCTCCAAAGAACAAGTTCCTTGTTAAGAAGAAGTTATACGAGATTCCCTTAACGATCTTTGAGGCAGGCAATGCCCGAAAGCAATGCGAAAGAGTCGCTTCAATACGAGAATTGATCGGGACTCCATTGATTATGCGGGAAGAGGGCGCTGGGACGCGAAAATCCTTTCAGGAATTTCTAAACAAACATCATGTAAATATGAAAGATTTTCAGTTTATAACCGTATCGGAGAGCAATGAAGCCATCAAGAGACTGCAATGGTTAATGGTGGGTCGGGCCACAGCAACATATTGAGATAATATATAAAACGTTAAAATTTTGCGTTAAATAAGGCCTTAAATGGCCATTTTTAGGGCCAAAAGCACACTTTTAAGAGAAGAGCACGGGCAGATGGCAAGAGCAAAACGGCATTTCCTTCCAGGTCACGTTTGGCATATTGCGTATCCCGCTCCATTCCGGGTTATAATCTCAAAATGTTATAAATCATGCCCTTACAGCTAATCCGGTGATAATTACATCAAGTCGAGATACCCATAAGAAATGGGATGCGATTTGACACAAGTGCGAGATGGTATTAAAGAAATTATCTCTATCTTACTCATCTGTCAAAAATCCTGCAAACAATTACTTGACAAACATGCGGGATAGTCGTAAATTATTTACAACTAAGTTGACTGTGAGTCAAAAAACTGGATTATAAAATTGAAAGAGTTTCTATCACAACACGATGTGTTTACGGTAGAGGAGTTGGATCTTTTTCTCTCTGAGAAGGGTTCCGGCAAGCCGAGTACCCGTAAAGCGCTTCTGACATACTATCGAAAACAGGGCCGAATAGTACTTGTTCGACGCGGATTGTATGCGGTTATCCCTTTTGGCTCTTTGCCTGATTCAAGCCCGGTTGATCCGTATCTTTTGACCGCAAAAATAACCAAAGATGCCGTTCTTGCTTACCATACCGCTCTGGAATTCCACGGAAAAGCATACTCTGTTTACACAAGACTGCACTATTTGACCACCCGAAGGTCTCTTCCTGTCAGGTTTCGGTCTTATGAAATCATGGGGGTATTCGTGCCGCGATCACTTCGTGCTAAAGGCATGGAGATGTTTGGTGTCGCACGACACAAACGTTCCGGAGTAGAACTACGTGTAACCAGCCTTGAAAGAACTCTTGTCGATGTGTTGGATCGGCCGGAACTGACCGGAAGTTGGGAAGAGATATGGCGGTCCCTTGAATCGGTCGAGTTTTTCGACATAGACCAAGTGGTCGAGTATGTCTTTCTTTTGGAAAATGCGACCACCGCCGCAAAAGTTGGGTTTTTCCTGGAACAGCATAAGGAAAGCCTGATGGTTGATGATGTCCATCTGAAACCTTTGCGTAAGTTGTGTCCCCAGCGACCTCATTATCTGATACGCGGAAAGCGCCAAGGTGGCCGGTTGGTTAAGGAATGGAATTTGATGGTTCCGGACGAAATACTGAATCAATCCTGGGGAGAAGTATTGTGATATTTTCACCATCAGAGATTTTACCGGTTGCGGAATCAACTGGTTTCAGATCCGATGTAATCGAAAAAGTACTCCACCTGCTAAACCTGCTGAATATGTTGAATTCGCATCCTTTTCTCAAAGGGAAATTAGCTTTGAAAGGTGGCTCCGCATTGAACCTGTTCGTGTTCAATATTCCCAGGCTGTCGGTTGATATTGACCTTAACTATATTGGTGCAGTCGAACTTGAGAAGATGCTGGCGGATCGCCCCAAAGTCGAGCAGGCTGTTGGCGCTGTGTTTTCCCGAGAAGGATTTACTGTCAAGAGAGTACCGATTGAACACGCCGGTGGGAAATGGAGGCTGAACTATCAAAGCTTTACAGGACAGTCAGGCAACCTCGAAGTCGATCTTAACTTCATGTTCAGGCAGCCACTCTGGGAAGTACAAACTGTCGATTCTCGTGCCGTTGGCGACTTTCGGGCCAGGAACATTCCCATTCTTGACATTCATGAACTTGCTGCCGGAAAGATAGCCGCTCTGTTCGCCCGGCACCAGGCACGGGACCTCTTTGATACTCATCAATTGCTCTGTAACGTTAAACTGGACCAGAAGCGTCTGCGTATCGCGTTTGTCGTCTATGGGGCGTTGAATCGAAAGGATTGGCGGACAATTTCTATGGAAGACGTTGCTTTTGACCCGGATGAGTTGAAGCGAATGCTGATTCCAGTTCTCCGTGGAAATTCCGTTCCCGGCAGCGAAGATATTTCAATGTTTGTTCAGCGCTTGCTGAGTAAATGTCGGGAACAGCTTTCAATAGTATATCCTTTGTCTGCGCAGGAAGTGGAGTTTCTCGACCGCATCCTTACCAAAGGGGAAATAGAGCCGTCATTGTTAACAACAGATACAGACGTGCAGGACCGCATTACACGGAACCCGATGTTGCTCTGGAAGGCTGCGAACGTCCGTAGATACTTCGGTATCGGAGGATGATTAAAGAACAAATCATTATCCCCCAAGAGCAGAGGAATCTTGCTTCCTTTGTTTAACTCAAAACTAAACTCGACGATTAAGAAAAAAAACAAGTGAACTCTTCAAGAATGCGCATGACCAGGAAAACTATGTCCACCACAAACCATGAACTGCAACTTGCCAACGACTTTGTTCAGTACACTGGCTGTAATATTTTTTTGACGGGTAAAGCAGGCACTGGCAAAACAACCTTTCTCCATAATATGCGGAAGAACACGGCAAAGCGGATGATTATCACCGCTCCAACTGGCGTTGCGGCTCTCAACGCTGGCGGGGTAACACTCCATTCTTTTTTTCAGTTGCCCTTTGGCCCATTTGTGCCGGGCAGCGAGACATATGAGAGCAATAAGCAGCGCCAGTTCAGGTTCAGCAAAGAAAAAAAGCGGATTATACAAAGCCTTGATTTGTTGGTGATTGACGAAATAAGTATGGTACGGGCCGATTTATTAGACGCGGTGGATGCTGTGCTGCGTCGCTATCGTCGTAATAATTTGCCCTTTGGCGGGGTGCAACTGCTTGTGATCGGCGATCTGCATCAGCTCTCTCCGGTGGCAAAGCAAGATGAATGGCGCCTTTTACAGCAACATTATGAGTCGGTTTATTTTTTCAGCAGCAAAGCGCTTGGTCTTACTGAACTGCTTACCATTGAACTGAAGCATATTTATCGCCAGTCAGACGCCCGTTTCATCAAGCTCCTGAATCAGGTGCGTGACAACCGGCTTGATGAAT
>JABMRH010000174.1 GCA_013202725.1 Desulfobacteraceae bacterium | reverse complement strand
TGTATTTTCAGACATTGATTTCTTTAACCTAACACTTTACACTTAACACATGATTAATTCTACTTTTTACGAATTCATCAAATTTAACCTTGACATGCTTTTTAATAGTATGTAGTTAAAAAGCTTTTAATTACACGGAAAGGAGTTTTATAAGTTGGCTAACCATAAATCTGCATTAAAACGGGCACGCCAGAGTGAACAAAGGCGTATGCGTAACAAGACGACAAAAACCAAGGTTAAAAACATTGTCAAAGATGTGCGGCTTGCCGCAGGTAAAGAGTCGAATGAAACAGTTTTAAACAAACTTAATCAAGCGCAATCTATTATCGACAAAGCGGCAAAAAAGGGGGTTATACATAAAAAAACCGCATCTCGAAAAATTTCCCGCCTTGCCGGCCTGGTAAAGTCAATTACGGTCTAAAAATCCTCTGTCAGACTATTATAAACCTTTTCTGCAAGCCTTGTTGAAAGGGTTGAAATTGCATCATGTCGTTTTTGCTCTGTTAATAGCTTGTCAGAGACCACAACATAGGCCTCGTTGCCGGAAATACCTTTTGTTGACCAAAGTATCCTGCCGTCCTTATCTGTTAATTTCAAATCAAGTGTAAATGTTACCCGTCTTTCAAGGGAGGTTTGAGCTCCTCTGTGTGATATCGTCTCAATACTCATTGATTTAACAACACCGGAAAGGAGAGCATCTGCCTTGTCCATGCTTGCGATTTTGCCCTTTCTCGTAAATTCATAGATAAGATCACTTGTAAATGTATTTTCAATTCCGATTTCAGAGGTGCGGTTTTCAAGAATTGTTACGCAAACACTATTTATACCTGACGGAAGAGTTCCGCCTCCCGCAAACCTGTAGCCGCATGCTGATAAAAAAGCCAAAAAACACAATATTGCAAAGACAGTCCAAATTATTTTTCCTTTGAAAAACATTTTCCTCCTTCAAAGCCTTTCTATACTACAATACTTACCAGCTTCTTCTTAACAACAATAACCTTTTTTATGGGTTTATCATTTATGAATTTCCTTACGCGTTCATCTGAAAGGGCCATCTCTTTTATGACAGCATCATCCGCATCGGCGCTTACGCTGAATCGGCTGCGAAGTTTACCGTTTACCTGCACTACTATTTCAAGAATGTCTCGCACAAGAGCATCTTCCCTGTATGATGGCCATGATTCCAAAAGAACACTGGATTTATGCCCCAGGGCGCCCCAGAGTTCTTCAGTAAAATGTGGAACTATGGGTGACAAAAGAAGTATAACCGATTCCATGGAAAATCTCATTACCCTGATCGCTTCAGAGCTTTTTCCCACCGAATCTATGGCGTACATGGTATTGACAAGCTCCATTACAGCGCTGATTGCTGTATTGAAATGGAACCTGTCTTCTATATCGCCGGTAACTTTTTTTATGGTTTGATGAGCTTTTTTATATAAAACCCGTATACTCTCGTCCATCTCGTCAGAACTGCCGTTAAAAGGGGTTGCCCCTTTTATCAAATCTATCCAGCCTGCCGCAAGGTTCCATATACGATTCAGAAAGCGATATGCGCCCTCAACCCCCTGGTCGCTCCATTCAAGGTCCCTCTCAGGCGGAGCCGCAAAAAGACAAAAGAGCCGCGTAACATCAGCGCCGTACTTATCAATCATAATATTCGGATCTATCACATTTTTTTTTGATTTGGACATCTTTTCAACACGGCCGATTACGACCTTCTTGCCGCATTTTTTACAAAAGCTGTCTCCGCTGCTTTCCTGAACCTCTTCAGGCAAAAGAAATCCATGCTCAGGGCACGAAGCAGTTTCCTTGCAGACCATACCCTGTGTCAGCAGTCTGGTAAAAGGCTCCTTGTATTTGACAAGCCCCAGATTTTTAAGCACACGCGTAAAATACCTTGAATAAAGAAGATGCAAAATAGCATGCTCGACACCGCCGATATATTGATCAACAGGCATCCAGTAATCAACGGGCTTTGTATCAAACATGCCGCCATTGTAATTTGCGCTGCAGAATCTTTCAAAATACCAGGAGGATTCAACAAACGTATCCATTGTATCGGTTTCTCTTCTTGCGTCAGGACTGCCGCATTTTGGACACTTAGTTCTTGCGAAATAATCGAGACCTGCAAGCGGAGACTTTCCCCCGGGCAACAGATCGACGTCTTCGGGCAATACAACCGGAAGATCCTCTTCCGGAACAGGAACAACTCCGCATTTCTTGCAGTAAACTATGGGGATGGGAGCTCCCCAGTAACGCTGCCTGGAAATACCCCAATCCCTCAACCTGAAGTTGACTGTTTTTTCTCCAAACCCCTTTTTATCAAGAAAAGAGGCGATTTCATCAAGAGCCTTTTTATTATCCATGCCGTCAAACCGGCCTGAATTGACCATAACCCCTTCGCCTGTATATGCTTCGGCCATGGAGTCTGCATCAAGGTCTTTATCAAAAGGCTTTACAACAACGATAATGTCAAGCCCGTATTTTTTGGCAAATTCAAAATCACGCTGGTCGTGTGCGGGCACCGACATGACAGCGCCTGTGCCATATTCCATGAGAGCAAAATTAGCTGTATATATCGGCATGCGCCTGCCGCTCAACGGATTTATGCAATATGAGCCTGTAAACACACCTTCCTTTTCATAACTTTCAACAGCCCTGTCGGATCTATCCTGCATTGACATCCGTTCCACAAATTCTCTAACCTTATCTTCCTGGCCGGTGCCTTCTGAAAGCTCGGACACAAGCGGATGCTCAGGGGCAAGGCACATGAAAGTTGCCCCGAAAACCGTATCCTGACGGGTTGTAAATACAGGTATAACCTTGTCTGAATTATCTTCGGCATTTTCAATCGGGAACCTTATCTGAGCGCCTATGCTCTTGCCTATCCAGTTTTTCTGCATGGTGATGACCTTGTCAGGCCAGCCGGGAAGCCTGTCGCAATAGGCAAGCAAATCTTCCGCATAATCGGTTATACGGAAAAACCACTGCCATAGCCTTTTCTGGCGAACCGGTTTTCCGCACCTCCAGCACATACCGGCCTCTACCTGTTCGTTGGCAAGAACTGTCCGGCATGTATTACACCAGTTTACAAAGGACTCCTTTCTATATGCCATCCCCTTTTCATACATCTTTAAAAACAGCCACTGTTCCCACCTGTAATATTCGGGCTTGCAGGTGGCTATTTCCCTGTCCCAGTCATAGCTGAAACCTATGCGCTTTAGCTGAGATCGCATGGAATCGACATTATCGTATGTCCATCCGGCCGGATGGGTATTGTTTGCAATGGCAGCGTTTTCCGCAGGCATTCCAAAAGCATCCCATCCCATTGGATGCAGAACATTAAACCCCTGCATTCTTTTATACCTTGCGACTACATCCCCTATGGTGTAGTTTCTGACATGCCCCATGTGTATCTTGCCTGAAGGATATGGAAACATCTCAAGAAGATAATACTTTTCCCTGTCAGGATTCTCTTTACACTTAAACAACCCTTTCTCATCCCAATAGGATTGCCACTTTGATTCAACTGTTTTTGGATCGTATTTCTTATCCATTACCTATACAATACATCTATCTATCAATAAAGCCGGTTCAAGCCGGTTCAAGAAGAGTGAACAACCAAAACCATGTTATAATGTCATAATATCTTATTAATAGCAAGAGTTGCAATCAACATTAAGAGTGAAACTCCCCGTCTCAAAAGGCGGGGCTTCCCCTCCTTCACCTGACTAAAAAATAAGTGCGAAACTTTTTAAGTCTTTTTGTGCCGATCCCCTTCACTTTGAGCAAATCATCAACGCTTCTATAAGGACGTCCGGATATAATTCTCGCTGAAAGAACAGGACCGATTCCACTGATAGACATAAGTTCTTCTTTGCCGGCGGTATTCAGGTCAAGCAAGCCTTGTGGAGATTTGGCTTTTTTCAACCTTAAGGTAACTATATCATTGGCAACAGCATCGTTGTTTTTAAAACAGAACGGTTCAGTGGAAAAATACGCGAAAACCGGCAGGTGATCCGAGTACCCCTCGCCCAGGTGCCTGCCCATGCCTTTTTGGGCCATTTGCCAGCGATAGATGGCCTTTCTCTTGAACAAGTAGTCCGGTTGGAACTTATTAAACGAATTATCGCTATAGGAAATTCCCTTATCATCATAAAGTCCTTTGGATATGATAATATTATCCGGGCTGCCCTTCTTCCCGAAAAAATTGTAAGACCAACGTCTAATTTTACTGACTTCAAGCCATAAATTATACAGATACTCGTTCGCGGCCTGCTTTGTCAGTATCTTTTCATTGACCATTTCAGAATCTTTGCCAGAATCTTTGATAGTCCTTAAGATATGATTGATTCCTGTAATACCGCCGGTATCGTTTAATCCGCCGGAATTTCGAAAGGTTTTGTATTCATTGTAGTTTGAATTAAAATCACCTATCAATATAAAATCAACATCCTCTTTTAACTTGTCGATTTCTCTCCTGAGCGCTTTGGCGTAAGCTATTCTCATGCTTTCAGGACCTTGTTTCGATTTCCAGTGATTGATAAACAGGATGATACGATTACCATCGATATCAAGAGTTATTTTAAGAATATTTCTGGTAACTTTATTGTCAATCGGTATTTCTTCTTTCTCAACAATTGGGAACTTAGACAGAACAGCGCACTTTACCGGTGTGGCCCTGGAGTCAGCAATTTCAAGATAAGGGTAATCTACACCAAGGTCTTTCAGCCTGTCACGTAATCTAATAAGGGCTTTTTTCGACTCGACTTCCTGCAAAGCAACAACATCACCGCCCATGTCCTTTATCACTCCGGCAATATTGGTGTATTTAATATTTGCAATATCCTTAGTCCAGCCATGGCCGGTATTCGGAATATACTCCGGGTATTCCGTTCCATCCCGGGTAAGGTCAAAAAGGTTTTCCAGGTTATAGCTTGCGACTTTAAAGGTTTTTGCTTCTATTGACGTAATGCAACACAGCAAAACAAGTAAAATTGATACAATTATCGTTTTCATATGCCTTTTAAACAGACACTTATCCATCCAGTCCGAGTTAATGCGGTTGTTATATGAAAATTATTTCAGTTCACCTGATTCAATTGCGGCAGAAATTTTGTCGCGACCTTCTTGTTCAGACTCGGCTCGTGTTTCAAAAACAACTCCCCGTGATCCCACACGTTTAGGTAAAGGGCCTACTGCCTGGACAATTTTTTCATCTGGTATGAAATGGCAGTCATAGCTTTTTCCTGCTTTAGATTTAAAGATTCCAAGATTTATCAATTTTTTTTCCTTTATAGACCAAAAGCCGTTAAAATGGGTGCCCATATCCCTGACAAGAACCAGAATGCTACAAATGCGATTATACCTACCCAAAAGGATGTATCGGCTCCAATTAAAAAAGCACCAATCAATCCCATGGCGATCGAAATGATTGATAAAATTGCCAGAACAGGGCCTGATGCTATAACCGCGGCCTCCATTGGTCCTCGCCTATGGTTTAAAATTCCCCATCCTCGTATTATTGAAGCTATCAAGAAAATAATGATACCAACAGTCATTTTTTTAGCCTTGAGCGTTCCACAAATATTATGTTTTTCATGGTATTCCATTTAGTACTTCTTTTAAATTCTGAACATCTAACCTGGCTGATAGTTCATGTTGATCAAAATATTTGGTAATATATTCATTAGCAATTGATTCAAATCTTGGGTTGATGTTATCCTCTTCCGCTTGATGAGCCATAGTTAATAAGCAAATGAGCATTTGCCTTTCTGAAATGTAGTTGTTCCGGTCAATATATTTTTTTACTTCAACCAAAAAACTACTTAACACTACCTCTTTTTCCCAAGTATATCTTCTTGCTGCAATTGCTGTATTCACATAATGAAATTCTTTCGGCATCTTAGTTTCTTCAGCAAAACCTTCGGCTGCTACCTGATATAGGGGTGTATTTTTCATTTTCTTGTATGTTTCCAAATACGCCTCAATTAAGCCCTCACCAGAACTTTTAAAAAGTTTATTAAATAGCCCCATTTCTCCCCTTTCTTCTTTTCATATAACGTAAAAGTCACCTGCCGGAAAAACAACGATTGAATAGGCAGATGCGATGTTTTACTCAAAGTAACGTTAATGCGAAAATGCCCCGGCTTTTCCAGTCAGGTGTACTGACTGGTTCGCTGTAAATCTT
>JABMRH010000021.1 GCA_013202725.1 Desulfobacteraceae bacterium | reverse complement strand
AGCGAATCTGAAAATAGCAAACTTCCTTACGGTCGAAGATTCCCAGCAGCTTGCCGCGGGGAGCTTCAAATAAAAGAGCCGCTTTTTCTTGAGATAAATTATTTTTTCGGCAGGCGAGGCCTTGGCGGATCTGAAAAATATTATGAATTACTAATTCCAGAAATAAGAGCATGGATAAAGAGCCTGTAAAACCGTTTGCATACGATTTAGACGAGGCGGACATAAAAAGGGAACGCCGCAAAGCAAGAGAGCTTAGAATGTCTCAGTGGTGGAAACGCCGCTGCGCAAAGGGTGTATGCTATTATTGCAATCGCACTGTTTCGCCGAAAGAGCTTACCATGGACCATATTGTTCCGATAGCACGTGGCGGCAGAAGCACAAAAAGCAACGTGGTTCCATCGTGCAAGGACTGCAACAACAAAAAAAAACAGTTTATTCCCATGGAATGGGAGCAGCTTCATCCTCTTGGATGATATTTTTCATGCATTTCTTTAAGACGCTTTCTGGCTACGTGTGTGTAAATCTGGGTTGTGGAGATATCGACATGACCAAGCATTATCTGGACAGCCCTTAAATCAGCGCCGCCCTCGAGAAGATGGCTGGCAAATGAGTGTCTCAGGCTGTGGGGCGTGATCCTTTTTTTTATTCCGGCTATCTGACCATATTTTTTTAACTGCTTCCAAAATCCCTGTCGCGTCATGGGTTTTCCTGGTCTTGCAATAAACAGATATTGGCTGACCATCTTTTTTAAAAGCAGGGGCCTGGAACTCTTTATATAACAATCGATCTTTTCTTTCGCATAAAGTCCTATTGGAACAATCCGTTCTTTTGACCCCTTTCCAAAGACCCTTACAAAGCCTGCCTCCAAGCTGACATTTTGAAGTTTTACATTCACAAGTTCAGAAACTCTCAGACCTGCGGCATAAAGAAGTTCTATCATTGCGGCATCTCTTATCCCTTTCGGCTTTTTTGTGTCACAAATGTTTAGAAGCTTTTTTACCTCTTCAACAGACAGGACATCGGGGAGTTTCAGTCCGCTTTTGGGGAGGTCAATAATTTTTAAAGGATTATGTTTAACTATTTTTTCCTGCATCAGGAATCTGTAAAATCCCCTTAGTGTTACGAGATGCCTTGTTCTGGATTTTGCTCCTAATCCTGAATCCCTTAAGGCAGACAGGTGCTTTAATATAACGGCAGTGTCTACATCGGAAATATTCCTGGTTCGATTTTTTTTGAGAAATTCAAGAAATAACGCAAGGTCACTGCTGTAAGATTCAACAGTGTTGTCTGAAAGGCCCTTTTCGACAATAATATAGTTTATATATTGATCTACAAGGTTATCTAACATAATAGTAATTATTCAGCCACCGATCTACGCTGATCATCACTGATATTTTTTCTTTTATTGGAATAATTCAGTCACAAAAATACCAAGATTATAATATTGAAAATTTAATATTGTCGATTGAATATTGAAGGAATTCTATCAATTTTTTAAAAAAAGAAACAAAGCGAAGCGATTCCACAAATCTTCAATCTTCAATCTTCAATAATTCCCCTTCCTCTGTGGTTTCTTTATATTTAAACTTATCTGCGTTTATCTGTGTGAATCTGTGGCTAAATAGTTAAGTGTTAGGAGGCGCAATCGAGACTGTTTAGCACCTCTGCCCCATTTTCCCTTACAACCACCATGTTTTCGAGCCTGACACCTCCCCAGCCGGGTATATATATTCCAGGTTCGATTGTAAAAACCATGCCCTTATCAAGAATTGTGTCTTTAATAGGATTGAGCCCCGGATATTCATGGATGGCCAGCCCTGTTCCATGGCCCAGGCCGTGGTTGAATTTATCTTTAAAACCCATTTTTTCAATGTAGTTTCGAGCAATTTTGTCAACAGCCCTTGAACTAAGTCCCGGTCTTATGGCATCAAGGGCCATGCGCTGCGCATTTAGCACTGTTTCATAAACCTTAACAAATAGTTTGTCAGGCTTGCCTATTACGAGTGTTCTGGATATGTCGGAACAGTAGCCGTTTATTTTTGCGCCCCAGTCAAAGAGGATCGGCTCTCCTTTTTCTATCCTGCGATTTCCGGGTATTGCATGGGGCAGGGCGCTGTTTGGGCCTGATGCAACAATTACCGGAAAGGAGATTGAGTCGGCTCCTGTTTCCCGCATCCCTTTTTCTATTTCCCACGCAGCCTCTTTTTCTGTTGTTCCCGGAATAATATTGTTTGCAATAAAATTTCTAAAAGCCGATTCTGCAATAAAAAGAGCCTTTTTGATGTCTTCGATTTCCTGCTCTTCTTTTTTTATGCGAAGATTTTCAACAATATCTTCCGTTTCTACAAGTTGAACCTGTAAGCCATTGGACAAAAGCTGCCCAGTGATTTTATTATATTGCATATGGGACAGGCGTTTTGATTCAAAGCCGAGTTTTTTTGTTTTAAGGGCATTAAGAATATTTGGCAGCTCATTTGCAAGCCCTTTTTTATAACAAACTATCTCATAGCCAGCGGCTTCCTGCTTAGCCTGCAGTTCATATCGTGAATCAATGGCAAGGACAAGTTTTGTGCCGGTTATAAAGAGGGCTCCTGCTGATTCGTCAAATGCTGTATCTTCACCTGTAAAGCCGCTTAAATAACGGCGATTTTCCTCTACAAGAATCATAAATGTGTCAAGATTTTTTTCTGAAAGGATTTTTCTTAAAATATTTATTCTGTTTTCAATTATTGTATTCAAAAAAATCCTCCTGTATAAAGGGTGTTATGATTTTGCATGGAAGCTATTCTAAAATTCTAAAGGACGCAACGCAACACAGAAGTTGAACTTTTTACGAATTTATCAAGTTTAAGGTGTTAGCTCAAGGTAATTGTCTGTTTAATCATATGATTAACACTTAACACGTTTCGTAAGAAAAGTTTTTTAAATGCATAACCATATTATCATTACAGCCGCAGTTTATGAAGAATTGTCAGCTCTGATT
>JABMRH010000173.1 GCA_013202725.1 Desulfobacteraceae bacterium | reverse complement strand
TCTGTATTCTTTTTTAATACCGTGTCCTGTATCCTTGAAAACTATTTCGATTCTATCACCGGAGGTATCGAGCCCGGTGCAAATGGTCAGAGTTCCTCCTCCCTGCATAGCTGAAACAGCATTTGTAATCAAATTGATAAATACCTGCTGCAGCTGTATAGAATCCCCCCTTACATTAGGAATATCTTTTGTATAGTTCTTAACTATGGAAATATTTTCAGTAAGCAATATATCTTCAACCAATGAAAGCACTTTTTCAATACTTTCATTCACATCAGTAGAATATTCAGTAGATTCAGGATGTCTCGCAAAGCTTAACAGATTTTCGACAATTCTTTTACAATTCAGCCCTTGTCTTTCTATGGTTTTGAGCATATCGTATTCCTTGCTCCCGGGTTCCATCTTTTCTAAAAGAAGATCTGCGAAGCCCAGTATTACTCCTACTGGATTATTGAGTTCATGGGCCAGACCAGCCGCCAATTTACCTAAAAATACCAATTTTTGTACATGATAAATATGGTCTCCGCTTTTTTTCCACTTGGTGATATCCCTGGCCATTACAATTACCCTTGTAACAGATCCATTTTCATCCGGCATTGGATATGCTATAATTCTGAAATGTGAAACCTTGCGGCCATCATAACTGGTATGAAAGGTTTCGCCTGGTTTACCGCTATTGAATGCTTCCTGCACAGGACAGAAATGATTTGAAATTTTACAAGGTTTATCCTCACCATGAAGGACATGATAACAATGCCTGCCAATAACCTCCTTTTTTTGCTTGCCAACTCTATTTAAAAACGCTTTATTTACTTCTTCTATCCTGCAATCCCGATCAACAACCATAATCTGGTCTCTGATCCCATTGATAATGGCATTTAAAAATTCTTTGTTTGCCGGCAGGTTGTCCTTTCTGCCTCCACCCACAATATCAACATTCATTTCATTCACAATTTCAGAACTCCTGACGTAAGGAGATGATGATTAACTACAAAGTATTGTATATTGCGGATCTACAAATTTTGTAGCATTTAGAGTAGCGTAAATTCAGATGCAACAGATTTCCGATGAATATTTAGCGAATTTCCGATTAAATCAGAGCAGTTTTGTGTAATATCTCCCAGTTTGTAACATCTGAAATTACGCCAGTTCAGGAGTTCTGAATTTAGTTTACTTTATTCCGCAATGTAATATTTATTTATGAACTCTTTAAGATACCAGTCAACCATGGCATCATTAAAAAGAGTCATGTCTAATTGTTTAGTGTATGCTGTCATACGAGCCAATATGCCCAGTTTTTTTAAAATATTTGGTTTATCATACTTGGTGACCCTTGCATCAAGAACATCTCCAGTTCTTTTTACATCAAAATCCACCCGCTCTAAAATCTCTTTAATAAGTTTAGTCCTCCTGGCTCGTCTATCAATAGAAGCGCCACCACCCTTAAATAAAAATCGGATATAGTTATCATTAATGTTATCACCAACATATGCCTCGATAGTCTGGATATGATAGCCCAGCCTGATATTAAAGTTCATATATTCCCTGGAAATTATAGCAAAGCTGGGTTCCCATAATAACTTTTCAGAGTGAGGCTGCATGGCAGTACTGGCGACCACGCTCAAAAACCCCTTTACATTTATGGGTGGTGGGCCGGGCCATTCTATATCCATCATGCCTCTCAGCAACGCATTCATTGGCATGGAAAGAATTTGATCCGGCGTTATTTTTTTTGAATCACTTTTTATGCCGCCATCCAAGTCTATAACATATATCTCAAGTGGAATTTTAACTTCAATCTTGACAGCCTCTCGCTTTTTTATATTGGGGCTATCAGCTACTTGAAACATCTCTCTCATCGCCACTTCATGGGCAAATCTTGTTATATCATGAAAAGTTTCACAATAATCCGGGCTAAACTTTTCATCTTCAGGATAAATTAGGTTCAAAGGCACTATATTGTTTAATAACGCACGCAAGAACTTAAAAACCGCGGTATCCTTGAAGGGATTCTCCCTTTTTCCTGCTTCAATAAGTTCTTCTATACGTCCTTCATAAATATTCCCGTTAATAGCATCAACGGTTATCTCCTTATCAGCTTCCAATGTCTTCATGGCTATCTTGGTATTGAGGATAGTAGGTACATTATACTCTCTGGCCAGCGATGCCATATGGCCGGTAGGACTTCCAACATCGGCAACAATCGCGCTGGTTTTGTTCATGACCGTGACAAACTTGGGCGAGGTATGTTTGGCTACAAGAACAGCCCCTTCAGGAAATTTTTCAAGATCTTCTTCTTTTTTAATAAAAAAAACCTTTCCTGCGCCAACACCTTTGCATGCAATATTCCCATTATTGATAATAATTTTATAACCCTTTGTAATTGCTTGAATATTCTTGACAGGTTTTTCTTTTAAGATCCTAAGGGGTCTGGTCTGTAAAATAAAAAAATTATTCTTTTCATCAATTGCCCATTCTATATCTTGAGGTGTATCATAATGTTTCTCAAGCACTATAGCATAATCAGCAAGAGACTTTATCTGATCATCGGTTAAACATGAAGTTGTCCTTATCTCCTCCGGAACTTCAACTTCAACTACATCCTCTTTTGGATTACATTTGAGCATAACCTCCTGTCCAGGCGTAGTTTTTTCCAAAATCGTCCTTGGTTCATCCCTGGATACTATATATACGTTTGGGGCTACCGTCCCATCAACTGCATACTTACCAAGGCCCCATACAGCATTGATGATAATGTCATTCTTTTCAGCATCGGTTGGATCTCTCGAATACATGACCCCGCTTGCCTTGGCATCTATCATTTCAACTACTCCAACCGCCATGACCATATCTTCTTCTTCAAATCCTTTACTCTTGTAGTAAAATATGGCTCTTGGGCTAAACAGGCTGGAGATAACTCTTTTATAGTTTTCTATAACATTGTCAGCTTTAACATTGAGCGCAGTTTTATACTGACCTGCGAAGGTAAACTTGGCATCTTCATGTATAGCGCTGCTGCGGACCGAGGCTGTTGGTGAGCCGGCTCTGCTGGAGATTTTCCGGGATAGTTCTGAGAATGCATTCGATATACTGCTTTCAATATCAGGAGGGATTTGAGATTGCATAATCAGGTTCTGCGCTTCCCTGCTGATTTTATTTAAACCTTCCATATCAACTATATCTACTGAACTTAGAATAATCTTATTTTTTAACTCATTAAATTCAATAAATCTTTTAAAAGCATAAGCACTTATGCAAAAGCCATCAGGAACAGGCAGGCCAATCTTATTCTTGATCTCACCAAGGTTGGCATTTTTACCACCAACACTGTTAACCATATCTTTTGTCACTGAATCAAATGGAATAGTAAAATCCGTTACCGGAATTTCAGTCTTGTTTGTAAGGGTAGCCTCGATTTTTGAATTAATCTTTGCGAATGCAAAATAAAGATCAGGGTATTTACCTTTTGAGAGTTTATCAAGATTCACGATAATATTCTGAACGCTGTCCACCAGTTTACTGCAACTGGTCCTGATATAATTCATATCGAATATATATTCACCTGAACGCTTATCTTCAAGATCAGCCATTATCTCCAAAACAGCGTTGTTTTCAGAGAGAAGTTTTTTAAAGTAAAGATATCTCTCTTTAAAGGGCCGCTCCTCATCCGAGGCAGGCTGGGGGGCAGCGACCTTTCTTCTGAATATGTTCAATAGACGACGCACTTCAAACCTTTTTAAGCTTTTTGGGTTTAATCTCCCGAATCTTGCTTCGTTCCTGTTATTCCCGCGAAAGCGGGAATCCAGTTTTTCTGGATTCCGTGTCAAGCACGGAATGACAAAACATGTTATCCTTTGATACCCAGTAGCTGGCTGCGAGGCAGTTCATCCCGTCCTACTTTTTAGACTGAAGTATCAATCCGGTTATCTCATGAAATATATCATGCATTCGCACAACCCCTAACACCTTTTCCGACTCCTTAACAGGTATTATATCAATATCATGCTGAAGTAACAGATAAGCTACTTTCAAGATATCATCGCCGGCATCAACTGTTATGTCAAAAGGTGACATAAAATCTTTTATGGGCATTTTGAATTTGTTGTCATCCCAGGAAGTTATAATATCGATTTTCTCAGAAGAAAGTTCCTTGAATTTTGGATTGATAGCTCTGAGTATCTCCTTCCAGTTTAACATGCCCAGTAATTTATAAAACTCATCGAAGACTAAAACAGTATGAAAGCCGGACTCATGGGAAAAATTTAACAGGACAATCGCCTCTTCCAGGGTTGCCCAGTAAGGCATATGAGGATAATCTGTAAGAGGAATTATTAACTTCTTTATTTCTGTCATCATCAAACCTTTATCAAATAGTTCAGTTATAATAAAAATAATTGAAGAACCCTGTAGCAAGCTACAGGGAATCTTCGACCGTAAGGAAGTTAGCTGTTTTTAGATTCGCTCGCTATTGCGGTTCAAACAAAAAAAGGGCGTTCCATTGAATTATAATGGAGCGCCCTTTCTTATTAGGTCTCTCTGCAAAACAGGGCGCTTTAAGTTGAGGCGCCCTGTTTTTTTTTACATAACAAACGGGTTATTCAATTGGATAGCCCGCCTTTTCCCATGCCTTCCAGCCTCCATCCATATTTTTGACGTTGTATCCCATTTGACCCAGGGTATAGGTAGCCAGACTGCCCCGACCCCCTGATTTGCAATATACAATAATATTAGCATTCTTATCAGGCACTGCCTTGGCAATCTTGAACTCCAACAGACCCCTTGCAAGATGCATGGCTCCGGGAATATGACCCATCTTAAATTCTTTGCTGGTCCGGACGTCTAAAAAGATATATCCGCCTTTGTCTAATAAGGCCTTGGCATCAGAAACCGACACCTCGGTGATATTCTGTTTGGCCGTGGTCACCATCTCTTTGGCCGTCATGTCCTTGGCCATGGCTGTTGGAGCAATCAGAGCCAAACCAAAAACAAAAGCTAATACAAATACAAATAAAGCACGTCTTTTCATGTTAATTCCTCCTTTTAATACTTAAAATTAAATTTATATACTTATCTCAAAAACTCAATCTTTTGGATTGATTCCCTATTCTGCTTACCTCCTGATGATATCACCCCCTGTCGAAAAATGGTTTTGCAGAGCTAACTTATTTTACCTCTTTTTAGGGATAATTTCTAAGGGCACTATAACATCTTTGTTTGCCTTTAAGTCATTCTTGTTTACATCCTTTTTCTGCAAGAACAGTTTGTCGTTACCATGACAGGAATTGCAGGTCTTGTTTTGGGGAGTCTGCCGCCTGATATTATGCGGTGTAGCCAGTTTCCAGTTAGGAAGCCTGTCAAAGTTGGTCAAACCATCCTTTACAAACAACTTAAAGGTATCCTGGTCTACCGGGATATGACGGAGTGTCACAAACTTCTCAGGCCTGCTTTTTGACTTCAAAGGATTAAGGCCAATTTTAAAGTCAATGGATGAGCTTTTAAATCCTGATCCTAAATGGCATGTACTGCAGTTAAGATATGGCTGGGAGTGACAGACCCGGCAACTTACCTGATCTTTGTGTATCCAATGGTTTTTAACATTTTCAGATTTTGCGTCATAGATGTCTTTATGGCAGTCCAAACATTTAGGGCCGTTTTTCACCTCGTAACGGTTAGCATAATCCTTGCCATCTCCGTGCATTTCATCCGCCTTGTGGCACTTGGTGCATTTAAAGTATTTTTCTTTATGAATATCAGGTGGTATTCCCTTATTCTTGCCAAGAAATTCATTTCCGACACGGCTGCTGTGACATACAGTACAAACCTGATCCATTGGTGGACTTTTCTGGAAAAGGTGCCCTTCCATTAGCCCGCCTTCAGCAGCTTCCGGACGGCTTATATGGCACTGGCCGCAACTGCTGTGGCACTCTTTGCAATGGCCCTCTCTGGCTGCATCTACCTTTTTACACACAGACTTGTCCGGATTGGCCCTCATGTCTATCATTTTCTTTTTAGGAGCAAGGCTTATGTGAAGATTGGTCTGATAATTTGCTGCAATCTCCTCATGGCATGATCCACAGACCTCGGAAGGATCAGGATAGGACGGGTCCTTGACAACGCCTTCATGGGCTTTCTTCCAGTCAGGTTCGTTTGGATCGCCGCCATGGCATTCATCACAGCCAATTCCCCCATGGTTTTCATCCTCGGCGAATTCGCTGTCAATAAAAATCTTTTCGTGCGGCGCCAACGGCGCCAAGTCTACAGATCCTCACCCTCCCTTTTCGGCTTCGGTTGAGGCCCCTGGTTTGCCTTTGTCGGCCTCAGCAATCTCTCTCGTAATCCTTATCAGCTCCTTTGCGCTTGTATGGCAGGTAAAACAATAACTTTCTTGCTCGGCAGACCACGCTTTTTGGCTGTCAAAAGACAAAAACAAGGAAACAGCGAAGACCAACCCTACACTAACTGCAAATTTAATGACTTTCATGGTTTTGCTCCTTAATGATTAGCTTTGAATCCAGGCATAAGAAATTGGGGCTCATTTAGTCTTTTAGATAAATATGCAGACACGATCTGATCTACCTCTCCTGCGATACCGGTTATCAGACAGATCTTTATACCCTGCAGCATGCTTTGAAACATATCACTTATTCCGCTGCATATGATGGTTTCTACACTTGACTTTTGTAAAACAGCAGTGCGTTCAGTTAGTGACAATTTATCGAGATAGATTTCACTTCTCTCTATTTCCTGATTATGCTCAATATCCACAATCATAACCCGAGTACATGAGTCAAAGACCGGTGAAACCCTTGATTTAAATATGGGTATAGCAACTCTAACCATAGCAATTTTATAGTAGCTTTAGGTTTCGGTTCAGTAAATTTTAATATTGTTTTAGACGGTCCATTATCCACCATTGAAATGAAAACATTCTTTTTATTATAATTTACAGCAAGATCCGCGCCAAAACCGTATATTGGGATCTTAACACATGTAACTGCCTGAAAAGAAACTGGATAACAGCAACAAAAAGGTTCAAAACCTTGATATGCACACGGAATATGGGTGCAATATGCATCCTTTTACGATAGGCAATAGGAACAATTCGTTCCCAATATTCAATGAAATTTGTGACAGTAACCCATAATCTAATTGAAATAGATTGTTTATAGATGATTGACATCAGCTCCACATTTTTGCTAAAAAAATATTAATGCTTACAGATATTTTCTCTAACAATCAGCAGGTCCTTTTCACTTTAATCTAACTATTTAAATGAAGCTACCTAAAGGACAAATTCGAGAACACTATCAGATCATCCTGGACAGTATTGCGAACGGTGTTTTTACTGTTAATCTGGATTTATGTATTACATCATTTAACAGAGCAGCAGAAGAAATCACAGGAATCCCGAGGAAAGATGCGATCGGACGGCAATGCTTTGAAGTCCTGAGGGCCAGCGTGTGTGAAACAGACTGCCTTATCCGTCAAACTATCAAAAAAGAAAGGCCTATTGTAAACAAGCCTGTCTTTATTCTCCGCGCCGACAATAAACGCATTCCCATCAGTGTGACTACAGCCCTGCTGAAGGATTCAAAAGGCAGGATTATCGGAGGCGTAGAGACCTTCAGGGACCTGACGGTGGTCGATAAACTCAGGAAAGCGCTTCGCAAACAGCATTCTTTTGACGATATCGTGAGCAAGAATGGGAAGATGCACAAACTCTTTTCGATTCTACCGCAAATAGCCGAGAGCAACAGCACCGTGCTTATTGTAGGGGCAAGCGGCACAGGAAAAGAGCTTTTTGCCAGAGCCATTCATAATAATAGTCTGAAAAAGAACGGGCCTTTTATAGCTATCAATTTCGGCGCTCTGCCTGACACCCTTTGTGAATCAGAACTCTTCGGATACAAGGCCGGGGCCTTTACGGATGCCAAGAAAGATAAACCCGGCCGATTCGCACTGGCTCAGGATGGCACAATTTTTTTAGACGAAATCGGGGATATTTCACTCGCCGTACAAGTCCGCCTTCTCCGTGTTCTGGAGGAAAAAACCTATGAACCTTTAGGCTCCACCAAAACGATCAGAACCAATGCCAGAGTGATTACTGCAACCCATCGAAACCTGAAAAAGTTGGTCGAGAAAGGTAAATTCAGGGAGGACTTGTATTTTCGTATTAACGTCATAAGGTTGTCGCTGCCACCCATTTCAGATCGAAAAGAAGATATTCCACTTCTGGTAAATCATTTTATAGACCGATTTAACCATTTAACCGGAAGGAAAATCGCAGGACTATCCCAAAGGGCGATAGCCGCACTAATGCTCTACGACTGGCCGGGAAATGTACGCGAGCTTGAAAATGCCATAGAACACGCCTTTGTATTTTGCCGGGATGATCTTATCCGCTTACACTACCTGCCTGATCATATTGTTCCTAAAAACGGTTTTATGCTTGACTCAACGGGCTTGACCCTCAGGGAGGTCGAAAAATACACAATCCAGCAGGCCCTTCAGAGAAACCAATGGAAAAAAATGGCAACGGCCCGTGAATTGGGCATTGACAAGAACACCTTGCGCCGCAAGATCAACCGACTCGAGATTATTGTGCCCCATTGATTTTGATTTCCAGGTTATCTTCTAAAATCTCTTGTCAGGAACCGAACAAAAAAGTATGTTTTGCGGAGGTGGTGGAGGCGTTTTTAATCGCCGTAAAGAAGATAAAATAACCAATCAAGGATCTTGTAAATGAAAAGAACAGCAATAATCTTCATTGTCGGCCTGCTGCTGACAGCCGCTGGATCGCTGTTTATTTACAAAAAGCATCTTCAGGTTAAGGCCGACATAGAGGCGAGCTTCAACGAACGC
Organism: Desulfobacteraceae bacterium; assembly: GCA_013202725.1. Classification (GTDB taxonomy): domain Bacteria; phylum Desulfobacterota; class Desulfobacteria; order Desulfobacterales; family ETH-SRB1; genus Desulfaltia. Next base: position 637 of record JABMRH010000173.1, on the reverse strand, counting down.
CAGTTGATGCTTGCAAACAGGATACTCCTGGCCGGCGGAGGATTGAGATGCTGAGGAGAGAAACCAAACTTGCAGAGGAAATAAAAAAATCAAGAGACCACCTCCAAAATCTCCTGGAGACCGCCAATGATCTCATCTATACAGTTGATATAAACGGCTGTTTCACATATATCAATCCAAGGATCAAGGATTATGGATATAATCCCGGCGAACTTATGGGAAAGCGCTTCCTGACCATCCTGACCGAAAAGCATCGCGGGAAAAGATTTGAAAAATCCATTCGGGAAAAGGTCCGGCAGACTTACAATGTGGAACTAAAGTCAAAGGACGGCGCGATCAGAATTTGCCGTATCAGCGCCTCACCTCTAATGGATCAGGGAGGCAACATCACCGGCCTTTTTGCCACGGTCAGGGATAGAACTGAGCACGAGCAGGCAAAGGTAGATCTGAAATACCTCAAGGAATACAGCGAAAAAATCGTTGACGGCATCCCCTCCTCACTCCTGGTGCTGGATAAAGATCTGAAAATAAAATCGGTCAACCGGATGTATCGTAAGATAGGGGGGATCAGGGATGATGATGTGGTGGGTAAAAATATAAAAGAGGTCTTCCCCGGCGATCTTCTGAAAGAAGGGGG
>JABMRH010000172.1 GCA_013202725.1 Desulfobacteraceae bacterium | reverse complement strand
TGAGTTGATACAACAGGTGGCGGAAGGAACTATTGACGTCACTATTGCGGACAGAAACATTGCCTTGCTTAACCGAAGATACTATCCTCAGATAGCGCTTGCATTAGCAATAAGTAACGAGAAGGATTTGGGCTGGGCGGTAAAGCCCGATGAAACCAGACTTCTGAATAAAATCAATCTCTTTTTTAACAAAATTAAAGAAAACGGCAAACTCACCGAAATATACAATAAATATTATGCAGATATAGATAATTTTGATTATGTTGATCTTAGAAGATATCATATAAGGCTTAAAACCAGATTACCCCGATACAGCCAACTTATTAAGGATGCGGCAAGTAGATACGGATTTGACTGGAGGCTGATAGCTGCTCAAATATATCAGGAGTCTCATTTCAATCCTGCGGCAATAAGTTATGCAGAAGCTCATGGTCTTATGCAGCTATCCCCGTCAACCGCTGAAAGCCTCGGAGTAGATGATATGTTTGATCCGGAACAAAACATTAATGCCGGAATACGGCATCTAAGGAATTTATATGATTATTTTAATGAGGCTGACGGTTGGGACAGGTTATTTATAGCTCTTGCCGCCTATAATGTTGGCCAGGGGCATATGCTGGACGCGCGGAATCTTGCAAGACAAATGAACCTTGATCCAAACAAATGGTCTTCTCTGGAAAAAACTCTGCCTTTTTTACGATATCAAAAGTATTATAAAAAGGCTAAATACGGTTATTGCAGGGGAATAGAACCAATAAAATATGTTAAGCAGATAATGATTTATTACGATATTCTAAAACAAATGAGCCTGGTATTTAATACAGATAATGGGTCAAAACAAGACCTTTAAACCCCACCATTTTTTACAACCAGCTCTTATTCATGCCGCACAAATGGATTAGTAAGTTTTTCCTGCCCGATAGTTGTCTCGGGGCCATGACCCGGAAAAACCTTAACATCATTGTTCAGCACAAAAAGTTTATTTTTTATGCTTGATATCAATGTATGGAAATCTCCACCAGGCAGGTCGGATCGCCCAATTGAACCTGCAAAAAGGGTGTCTCCGACAAACAGGTTCCCGTCAGTAAAAAGCGCAATTCCGCCCGGAGAATGGCCTGGAGTGTGAATAACTTTCAACGTAATACTCCCAAAAGATATTGTATCACCATCTTCAAGGGTCTGATCAGGGGGCGGTGAATTGTCTGTAGAAAGTCCGAATGAGGCGGCTGCTGCTGAAAGTTGACTCAACATCGGCGCATCCAGAGAGTTAATTAATATATCCGCGCCTGTTGCCTTCTTCATTTCTTTGTTGCCACCCACATGGTCAAAATGACCATGGGTGTTTATAATATATTTTACTGTCAGCCCCAATTCTTCAAGCGACCAGAGAATTCTATCTGTTTCATCTCCGGGATCGATCACTACAGCCTCTTTTGTTTTTTCACAACCTAAAATAAAGCAGTTGGCCATAAGAGGCCCAACTGCCAGCTTTTCAATAACCATCGACGTTAAACCCTTTTTTTAGCCTGCTCAATAAGTTCTACCAGGCTGCTTACCTTAGGTTTTGGCTTAGCATTAACAAGCTTGATAAAATCATCTTCAGACATATTCTGTTTCAAAAAGCCCGATACATCAAAGTATTCCCACCAGCAGTCAAATATCTTCCAGCAAGGCAACAGCATGTCATCCCCGTGTGCCCTGCAGTATTGAAATGATACAGATCCTCCAAGCCTGGGGCATCTACGTTCAAGATTGTCTTTCGAAGTATCCATTTGCATTGATTTTAGCGGCTTTTTAGCAATGCAGGCTTGGGATAATCGGCAAATACTTCTTCCGACTTTATTAATTCCTCGTCACTTAAGCTAAAATCTTTCATTTCTCCTGAAAAATATTTATCATAAGCTCCAAGATCGAGCAGCCCGTGTCCGCTCCAGTTAAAAAGAATTACTTTTTCCTTTCCTTCTTCCTTTGCTTTATTGGCTTGATCGATTACACATGCAAGAGCATGGTTGGTTTCAGGGGCAGGTATCATTCCTTCTGTTCTGGCAAAAGTTACACCTGCTTTATATGCATCGAGCTGAGTAACGGCTTTAGCTTCAATAATTCCTTCACTTACAAGCTGGCTTACAATTGGAGCCATGCCATGATATCTAAGCCCGCCGGCATGAATGGGGGCGGGTATGAAACTATGTCCAAGGCTGTGCATGGGAAGAAGCGGGGTATATCCTGCTGTATCGCCATGGTCATAGACAAATGGAGCCCGTGTAATCGTTGGACAGGCTGAGGGTTCTACAGGATAAATGTCGATTTGTTTGCCGTTTAACTTGTCAGATACAAACGGAAGTGCCAGACCTGAAAAATTGCTTCCCCCTCCCGCGCATCCGATTATTACATCAGGATACTCGCCAACTTTTTCCATCTGCTTTTTGGCTTCAAGGCCAATAATTGTCTGATGCAGCAAAACGTGGTTGAGAACGCTTCCAAGTGAATAGCGTGTTTGGCCGGTTTCATCACTAATAGTTGCTTCAATGGCTTCACTGATGGCAATTCCCAAGCTTCCGGGTGTATCAGGATCCTTTTCCAGAGCCTGCTGACCCGTCTTAGTCTCTGTGCTGGGGCTTGCTATGCAATTACTGCCCCATGCGGCCATCATGGATTTACGATACGGTTTCTGATCAAAACTTATTCTGACCATAAAGACTTTGCATTCTATCCCAAACTGGGCACAGGCGAAGGCCAGCGCGCTTCCCCACTGCCCTGCGCCGGTTTCCGTAGTTATTTTTTTAATTCCAAACACCTTGTTATAGTATGCCTGGGGTACGGCGGTGTTTGGTTTATGACTTCCCGGAGGGCTTACACCTTCATTTTTAAAATATATTTTTGCAGGTGTATCAAGCGCTTTTTCCAGAGATAACGCTCTTACCAGGGGTGATGGACGCCAGATGCTATAGACACTTAGCACTTCTTCCGGGATATCTATCCACCTTTCTGAGCTTACCTCCTGTTCAATTAAATTCATCGGGAAAACAGGAGCAAGAGCTTCAGGGTTTACCGGTTTTCCATCCAGCCCCAAAGGCGGATTCATCTTGATATCTGAAAGGATATTATACCATTGGCGAGGCATCTCATCTTCGGTTAACAGTATTTTTCTGGTCTCCATAACACAACTCCTTTGCTTCTAATTTGTTTTGTTCGCCTTTACTCCGATATTTATTTCTTCTTTTTCGAGGGCTATGCGGATACTGTCAAGGATTCCATTTATAAAGGCACCGGATTCTTCGGTGCCAAATTTTTTTCCGATATCAATCGCTTCGTTCATCGATACTTTTGATGGAATATCGCTGCAGAAAAGCAGTTCATAAACAGCAATCCTAATAATATTTCTGTCTACACAGGACATGCGGCTCATCTTCCAGTTGCTGGAAAAGCGTTCAATGATCGAGTCGGTTTCCGGCCTTGTATGTATTACACCATTAACCAGCTTAAGAAAGAATGGAAGGACATTTTTGGAATGTATAAAATTATTGCAGAAAAATTCCACTATCTCCTGTGAGTCATTTTTTCTCATATCCATATAAAAAAGAGCCTGCATTGCAAGTTCGCGTGACCTGCGACGGATTCCCATGATTATGCCTGATCGACGGTCTCCATCAAGTTTGCCATTTCCATGGCGGCTATTGCGGCATTCCACCCTTTATTGCCCGCCTTTGTTCCGGCACGCTCAATAGCCTGCTCAATGGTATCGGTTGTTAAAATCCCAAAGATGACCGGAATGCCGAAATCCAGACTTACCGTGGCAATCCCTTTGGTAACTTCGGCGCTTACATAATCAAAATGAGGAGTTGCTCCACGGATTACCGCACCAAGGCAAATAATGGCATTATAAAGTCTCTTTTCAGCCATCTTCTTTGCAATCAGCGGTATTTCAAAGGCACCCGGCACTTTGACTATTTCGATGTCCGAGTCCCTGGCGCCTGAACGCATAAGGGCATCGATAGCTCCTCCCACAAGTTTATCTGTAATAAAATCGTTAAACCGGCTTACCACTAATACAAACTTCTTGTTTTCGGCAAGAAGTTTACCTTCAAGAATTTTTGGCATTATTTTTATCCCTCCAAATTCAATGAATTCGTAAAAAGTCGAATTCATCAGGTGTAAAGTGTTAGGTGTTAGGTGTTAGGTTAAAGCAATTGCCTGTTTAATCATACCCTTAACACTTAACACCTAACACTTAACACGGTTCGCAAAAAGTGGTTTTTTGACTTTTTACGACGCCATCATATTTAAGTAATCTTCTACAATTTTATTGCGTAACCTGTCAAATCTATTTCATCTTAATAGCTCAGCCTCAAAGGCACTAAAAGTGGCTGAACTATTACCATTAGAAGCGAAGCTTGACTACTTTATCGGTGTGTGCTTTATATGTACAGAAATTTACAAACTCAAAAAAGTGAGTGGTTTTTCGTAGATTAGTGTGAAAAATTTAATTTTAGAAGAATTTGTCATTTTTTAGCTACTACTATTAACATCCCCCTAACCCCCTTCAAAGGGGGAATATAAAGGAATTTTTCCGATTTATTCCCCCCTTGAGGGAATCCTTCCGTTAAATTCCCCATTTGAGGGGGGGGCAAGGGGGGTGTAAAAATTAAGGAGGTTTAGTTATGTCTGGAGATTTTGAAAATGCTCTACAGATAGGTCGTCCGCCAAATGTGGCAAAGCTTTTCCCTAATTCAAAAGCATTGATAGTTAGCGGAAAGTTTATAGACAACGCCATGACTGCAAAGGGTA
>JABMRH010000171.1 GCA_013202725.1 Desulfobacteraceae bacterium | reverse complement strand
TTTGCGGTCCTGTTGTTTACTTTCTTGGGGGTAAATTTCTTTTTAAAAGGGCACCATGAGGTGTTTACCCGGATGTAAGGGACTGTTCACGGAATGCTGGAATGTGCGGACATGGTTCTAACTTCGATCACTATCCTATGTTACAAAAAAATTGATGATTATCGATTGATGATTGATGGAATCGCTTCGCTCTACCAATCGACAATCGACAATCATCAATCGACAATCAAATAGAGCTATGCTTGATATTATATTACTTGGATTAAATCATAAAACAGCTCCGGTTGAACTCAGGGAGCGTCTTGCTTTTTCTAAGGATGAGACCGCCGCCGCTCTGGAAGCTTTTCAAAAGAATCCGGCAGTTGTTGAGTCTGTGCTTTTTTCCACGTGTAATCGTGTTGAAATTCTATTGGCGACAGACAACCGTTCACATGCTTTGAAAGCCGCCAAGATGTTTATTTCAGAATTTAAGAACATTCCGGTTGCCGGTTTTGAAGATGCTCTTTACATCCATGATGGCGATGAGGCGGTGCGCCATATTTTCAGGGTTGCATCAAGCCTGGATTCGATGATGGTCGGAGAGCCTCAGATTTTAGGGCAGATAAAGGAGGCATATCTGACAGCCACCTCGAAAAAAACATCAGGCGTCATTCTTAACAGGTTGTTGCACAGAAGCTTTTGTGTGGCAAAACGTGTTCGAACTGAAACAGGAATAGGTGATCATGCAGTATCAATAAGCTATGCGGCAATCGAGCTTGGACGGAAAATATTCGGCAGCCTTGAAGGCAAAAAGGCGCTCCTTATCGGAGCTGGTGAAATGGCGGAGCTCGCGGTTGAGCATTTAATTAGAAACAGGGCAGGTGATATTGTTGTCGCAAACAGAACCTTTGAACGGGGCGTTGAACTGGCAAAAAATTTCAACGGCAAGGCAATACGGTTTGAAGAGATTACAGAATACTTAAAAAGTGTGGACATTATAATAAGTTCAACAGGCTCGCCTGATTTCATTATCAAGCGAAACCAGGTCAAGGGGATCATGCGCAACAGGCGAAACCGTCCCATTTTCTTTATAGATATTGCGGTCCCGCGTGATATTGACCCTGAAATCAACGATCTTGCCAATTACTATGTTTATGACATTGATGATTTAAAGGGGGTTATTGATGAAAACATCGGGGATCGTAATAAAGAGGCCCGCAAGGGGGAAAGAATTGTTGATGAGGCTGTAATCCGGTTCCGGCAATGGTATGAAAGCCTGGATGTTGTGCCTACAATTGTTGCGTTAAGGGATAAAATGGATGCCATTGCAAAAGCGGAGATAAAGAAAACGCTGCAAAATTTAAATCACCTGACAGATGCCGATTGTCAGGCTATCTACAGGATGACAGAGGCACTGATAAACAAAATTTTGCATGATCCAACCCTTTTTTTAAAGAGCAATGGTTGTCATGGGAACAAATCCATATACCTTGATACTACCCGCAAACTTTTTAAACTCGACGAGTGACAGAGGGCAGGATTATAGGATTAGAGGATTAGAGGATTATGGTGAAAAAAATAGCATTTCTTTTTCCAGGCCAGGGGGCCCAGTCAATCGGCATGGGCCTTGAGCTTTATCAGGAATACGATTTTGTGCGGGAACTTTTTGACATGGCAGAGGAGATCACGAAGATAAATCTATCAAGACTCTGCTTTAAAGGCCCCATGGAAAATCTTACAAAAACCGTTAACCTTCAACCCGCTGTAACCGCCGTGAACCTTGCCTGCCTTGCAGCAGTGGAAAAAGAGGGCGTAAAACCGGATATTACGGCGGGTCACAGTCTTGGTGAATTCAGCGCGCTATATGCATCAAGGGCTGTTTCAAAAGAGGATGTATTCAGCCTTGTTTTAAAGCGGGGAGAGTTGATGCACAGGGAATCTGTTAAGCATAAAGGGGCTATGCATGCAATAATAGGACTTTCTATAGATGATGTTGATAAACTTGTTAAAGAGGTCAAGGCAGAGGGGGTTGTGGCTGTGGCAAATCACAACACCGCGTCTCAAATCGTTACAACCGGCGCTCCTGATCAGGTTCAGAAGGTTTCGTTGCTTGCCTCTTCACAGGGGGCAAGGACAATTCCTTTAAAGGTAAGCGGGGCATGGCATAGCGAATTGATAAAAGGGGCTGAAGATGAATTCAAGGAATTTCTTGAAACCGTTTCCTTTAATACGTCTGAGATACCTATAATACATAATGTTACTGCAGGCTTTGCAATGAATTCCGATGAAATTAAGGCTGTTGTGGCAAAACAGTTTTGCAATCCTGTCAGGTGGTATGATTCAATGCATAGGGTAATGGATGAAGGTGTGGAAATTTTTGCAGAGATCGGTCATGGAAAGGTGCTTGCAGGTTTATTAAAAAAGATTTTACCGGAAGATTATCCTTGCAAAATCTATAATGTAAACAACATGAAGACTCTTGAAAGGTTTCTCCAGGAGGTTGCTTAGCAAGACCTTTGCAAAACGCTCACTTTTGTTCGTAAAAAATCGTCATTCCCGCGGAAGCGGGAATCCAGAGAGCGTGCAACTATTTGAAAACACTGGATTCCCATTTTCATGGGAATGACATAAAGTTGCCTTTTGGAACTTTTTACGAAACCATCAAAATTTACCTTTACTAATAGATCAAATTATGTTTAATTAATTTTTTTTCAAATAAGTATATAATTAATATATTAAAGGGTTGAGTATGAAAAAGAAGGATGTACAATATTTTAAAGAATTTCTAACCAAGCGGCAGGAAGAGCTTTTGAGTCATGCGGATGATGCCGTCTCCGGCATGACCACTCCGAAAGAGAATTTTCCGGATCCAACAGACAGGGCATCCTTAGAGTCAGATCGCAATTTTATGCTTCGTATAAGAGACAGGGAAAACAAGCTGCTAAAGAAGATTAAAAAAGCCCTTGAGCGCATTGATAATGGTACCTTTGGAATTTGTGAAAAATGCGGAGAAGATATTTCTATTAAACGCCTTAAAGCCAGACCCGTTACCACCCAATGCATTGAATGTAAAACCAAAGAGGAGGCTGTAGAAAAAGCCCTTGGATTATAAAAAGCATGTGAGGATTGATCTTCACATCCATTCTACCGCTTCGGACGGAACACTTTCTCCGCCAGAAATCATTTCCCTTGCCCATAGTCTTAACATAGGCGCTATTGCAATAACGGATCATGATACCATCGATGGTTCAAAAGAGGCGCTTACCCTTGACATACCCCCTTCGCTGAAACTTTTAACCGGTGTTGAAATTAGTGCATCTTCTAATCCGTCTCTTCCCTATACCGGAAGCTTCCATGTATTGGGCTATTCTATCAGGCTTGGTGATCCGGTTTTGAACCAGACGCTTGATATGCTTCAGGACGCAAGGAGAAATCGGAACCCCAGAATCGTTAAGCTTCTTAATAAGATTGGAATAAATTTTTCCTTAAAGGATGTCGCTGACGAATTTAGTGAAGGCCAGCTTGGAAGACCTCATATTGCCCAGCTTATGGTGAAAAGAGGTTTCGTGAAATCGATTAATGAAGCATTTGACAAATACCTTGGGACAGGCAGGCCGGCATACGTTGATAAATATCGCCTTGACTGCGGACAGGCAATTGAGATTATACTTGCCGCCGGAGGTATTCCAGTACTGGCTCATCCCTTTTTTCTACAAATTGAAAATAAAGACCGGTTTGAAAATTTGATTGTAAACCTAAAGGAAATGGGCCTCAAGGGAATAGAGGCCTATTATCCTGAACACTCGCCCGATCTAACCGCCTTTTATGCTGAGGTTGCAAACCGTTATGGCCTATTAATAACAGGCGGGACCGATTTTCACGGTTCTATTAAACCTGATGTAAAAATGGGATCAGGCAGAGGCGATCTTTTTGTACCTTATGAACTTTATGAGGAATTGATAAACTCGTAGAAACTCGAATTTATCAGGTGTTAAGATTATGAGACAGATAGATCTTTCTGAATTTGAACAAAACTTTCTATATAAATTTAATAATATCAATATCCTTGAGGAGGCTCTCCGACACAGTTCATTCGTCAATGAACAGCTTGACACAGAGATGAAGGATAACGAACGGCTTGAATT
>JABMRH010000170.1 GCA_013202725.1 Desulfobacteraceae bacterium | reverse complement strand
TAGCCTCCCATTTCCCGCCTTTGGGCGGGATTGTACTATCTCAGTCTCGTCTGGAGACTGAGAAAAATAAAAAATCCTGTTAATCCTGTCGATAAACACTTTTTACAGCTTTTGCGACAGCATGACTTATTCCAGGCAGAGCGCTCAGCTCTTCAATTGTTGCCGCCTGGATTTTTTTAACGCTTTTAAAATGCTTAAGCAGAATTTCTTTTCTTTTTTTTCCCACTGAGGGGATGGTATCAAGGACCGAATGAAGAGAGGCTTTGCCTCGACGCTTACGGTGAAAAGAAATTGCAAAACGATGAGCTTCATCCCTGATTCGTTGTAGAAAAAGAAGAAGGTCCCCTTCCCTGCCGAAGTTAACCGGATTAACCCTGCCCGGTAAATATATTTTATCTGTTGGTTCCCCCCTTTTTTTATCCTTCTTGGCTATTCCGATTATTGAAAATCTCCCTTCAATCTCCAGCTCTTTGATTACAGTTACGGCAATGTTCAATTGGCCTTTGCCGCCGTCAACAAGCAAAGCATCGGGATAAGGCATAGATTCCTCTGCTTTGGCGTAACGCCTTTTCAACACCTCATACATGCAGGCATAATCATCCGGCTTAAAAACACCTTTGATTTTGTATTTTCTGTATGATGATTTTTTCGGCTTTGCCTGTTCAAAGACAACCATGCCTGCCACAGGTTCTTTGCCGGATATATTCGAGTTGTCAAAACACTCGATACGCTTCGGAACCCTGTCCATCTTCAGACGTCTCTGAAGCCTGGCAAGCAAATCCATCTCGTCGGCAAGGGAGGCGATTTGTTCCTTGAGCCTGTTTTCCGCATTCAAAGAAGCCATCTTTAGCAGACGAACCTTTTCTCCCTGTTTTGGATGTATAATGCTTACTTTTTTACCTTTAATTGAGCGGAGCCAATCTTCAAGCAGAGAATTATCTTCTATGGATATAGGCACAAGGATTTCCCTGGGGATAAAAGGGGTTTTTTCATAATACTGCCTTATAAAGGATCTGATCAGTTCCGCATTGGTTGACATGGTTTCAGAAAAACTGAAATGCCGCATCCCCAAAAGACAGCCTCCACGAATAAAAAGCAAAGTGATTATGGAAAATTCATCTGTCCCTGCAATACCAAGTATATCTCTGTCTATAAAATCGGTTGCAACCACAACCTGCTTTTCAAGAGTTTTTTCAAGATCCGATATCTTGTCCCTGAGTTCCGCGGCCCGTTCAAATTCCAGCGCCTCGGCAGCGATTGACATCTCCTTTTTTATCCTGTTTATCAGAACAGGTGTTTTTCCTTTTAAAAACTGCGTTACCTCTTTTACCATCTCATTGTATGCGTTTTCATCAACATTCAGGCAGCATGGGGCAAGACATGCCTTTATCTGGAAGTTAAGACACGGGCGTGACCTGTTTTTAAACTCCTTTGTTTTACATTTGCGAAGTTTGAAGGTCTTATTGATTATATTAAGGGTTTGACGCACAGCCTGAGAAGAAGTAAACGGGCCAAAATAGATAGAGCCGTTTTTTTTAATTTTCCGGACTATGGAAAGGCCGGGATATGATTGATCAATTTCCAGGCGCAGACATGGATATCGCTTATCATCTTTTAAAACAATATTATATCTCGGCTTATATTGTTTGATCAGGGTTGATTCAAGGATCAGCGCTTCCTTTTCGGTCTTGGTTATTATTGTCTCAAAGGTTGAGATTTTATCAACCAGCGCCCTTGTTTTATTGTCCTGCTGAGCCGGCCGCATAAAATATGAAGAAATACGCTTGTGAAGGTTTCCGGCCTTGCCCACGTAAACGACCTTTCCACGGGCATTCTTCATCATGTAAACACCGGGTTTTGAAGAAACTGTAGATAATTTTTTATCCAGATCTGTTTCCACCTGTTTAATCATACCGTTAACACCCAACACTTAACACCTAATAAAGCGCTATCCTTTTAAGCGCCTTTATCTGATCACGAAGCTCTCCTGCCCTTTCAAAATCAAGCTCTTTTGCCGCCTGCTTCATTTCTTCTTCAAGGGTTTTAATAATATCGTCGATATTGTCCAGGGACTCATATTTGGCAACAGCTTCCGCAACCTTGTCTGTGGATATATCTTCAGAAGCATAAGCTGAGTAAAAGACAGGCATAATATCTTTTTTGATGGTTGTTGGAATAATATTGTTCTTTTTATTGAAAGCCTCCTGAATTTTTCTGCGCCGGTTTGTCTCATCTATTGCCTGTTTCATCGACTTTGTTATATGATCGGCATACATTATTACTCTGCCGCCGATATTTCTGGAAGCTCTGCCGCATGTCTGAACAAGAGACCTTGCTGAACGCAAAAAACCTTCCTTGTCAGCATCCAGTATGGCTACAAGAGAAACCTCCGGTATGTCAAGCCCTTCGCGAAGAAGATTTATTCCGATAAGAACATCAAATTTGCCGGTCCTGAGATCCCTTATAATATCCACCCTTTCCAATGTGTTTATATCTGCATGAAGATAGCGAACTCTTATGCCAAGATCCTGATAGTATTCTGTAAGATCTTCAGCCATGCGCTTTGTTAAGGTAGTAACCAGGACTCTTTCATCCCTTTTACAGCATAACTGAATCTCTTCAAAAAGATCGTCAACCTGATGCTGTGCTTTTCTTACATCGATTTGAGGATCAATAAGGCCTGTGGGTCTTACTATTTGTTCAACTACGGCCCCTTTTACTTTATCAAGTTCGTATTCAGCAGGGGTCGCAGATGTATAAAGGGCCTGTGATGCTCTCGATTCAAACTCTTCAAACTTAAGAGGGCGGTTATCAAGAGCTGACGGCAACCTGAACCCATATTCTACAAGGGTGGTCTTGCGGGATCTGTCACCATTATACATGGCGCGAATCTGTGACATGGCAATATGGCTTTCATCAATGCATACAAGTAAATCGTCAGGAAAATAATCAAAAAGGGTCGGCGGCGGTTCACCTGGAGTTCTTCCGGTTAAATGTCGCGAATAATTCTCAATACCGTTGCAGTAACCCAGCTCCAGCATCATCTCAAGATCAAAATTTGTTCTCTCTTCAATACGCTGAGCCTCTATTAGTTTATTTTCGTTTCTGAAATAATCGATCCTTTCCTTTAGCTCAGCTCTAATGCTTTTTATCGCTCTTTTAAGTATTTGCTTATCGGCTACATGATGACTGGCAGGATATATTGTAATTCTTTTCAAACGATCTGTAACAATCCCTCTTAAAGTGTCAAATTTTGAAACAGCTTCCACCTGATCTCCGAAAAAATCGATGCGAACAGCGCTCTCATCTTCATAAGATGGAAATATCTCAATTCTGTCACCCCTTACCCTGAAAACTCCCCGGTGAAAATCAATATCGTTTCGCTCATACTGCATATCAACAAGCTCAGAGAGAAGCTTATTCCGAACAAGCTCCATGCCGGTTTCTATTTCAACACTCATAGAGAGGTAGTCTTCAGGAGCGCCAAGTCCGAATATACATGATACGCTCGCCACAACAATAACATCCCTGCGTGAAAGCACGGATCTGGTCGCACTGTGGCGCAATTTGTCTATCATTTCATTGATAGAGGAATCTTTTTGTATGTAGGTATCGCTGGCAGGGATGTATGCTTCGGGCTGGTAATAGTCATAGTAGCTTACAAAATATTCAACCGCATTTTCAGGAAAGAATGACTTGAACTCACTATAGAGCTGTGCGGCAAGAGTCTTATTTGGCGCCAGCACAAGGGTTGGTTTTTCAACCCTTTTAATAATATTAGCTACAGTAAAAGTTTTCCCGGACCCGGTAACTCCGAGAAGGACATGGTGTTTGTTGCCTGACAAGATACTATTGCTTAATAATTCAATCGCCTTTGGCTGGTCTCCCTTTGGAGTAAAATCTGATATAAGGTTAAAAAGGGGCATGGGTGTTAGGTGTTAATTCTTTATCTTCCAGATCGTGCCTTCAGTAGTATCTTCGATAGTGATATTCATTTCTTCAAGCTGTTTTCTGATTTGATCGGCCATGGCCCAGTTTTTCGCCTTTCTGGCCTTAATCCGTTTCTTTATCATCTTGTCAATCATTTCAGAATCGATCGATTTTTTTGCAAGCCCAGTGGATCTTTTTTTTGCAAAATAGTCTTCAGGTGATTCATTAAGTATTCCGAGAACTGCGCCCATTTTTAGAATATCCGCCCGTCCCAAGCATACTTTGTTTTCAGCGTTCTGAGAAAAGCTGTTCTTGTTTTCATCCAGCAGGCGGTTCATATTGCGAACGACTTCAAAAAGTGTGGCTATCCCAAGGGCAGTATTGAAATCATCGTCCATTGCCAGACAAAATTGCTCCCGAAACACAGTAGTATCCCTGGTTTTATCTTTGCCTGACACAGGCCCGAATTGTTTTTCAATACGCTCAAGCAGCCCATAGATTTTATCAAGGCCGGCAACAGCTTCATTCATTGCCTTATCTGTAAAGTCAACAGGGCTGCGATAATGCTTGGAAAGAAGAAAAAGCCGCAACGCTTCAGGGTGATAATGTTTTATTATCTCCTTTAGTACGATAAAGTTCCCAAGCGATTTTGACATTTTTTCCTGATTAATATTTACAAAACCATTATGAATCCAGTATCTAACAAAAGTTTTTCCAAATGCTGCTTCTGACTGGGCTATTTCATTTTCATGATGCGGAAAAATAAGATCTTTTCCTCCGCCATGGATATCAAAGGTTTCACCCAGATATTCGGTGCTCATGGCGGAACATTCAATGTGCCATCCGGGCCTGCCCTTGCCCCAGGGGCTGTCCCAGGTCGGTTCTCCGGGTTTTGACGATTTCCATAAAGCAAAATCAAAAGGATTGCGTTTCCTTTTATCAATATCCACCCTTGCGCCTGCCTTCATATCCTCCAGCCTGCGCCCGGAAAGTTTTCCATAGTCTTTAAATAACTCAACCGAATAATAGACATCATTGTCTATCCTGTACGCAAAGCCTTTCTCGATCAACATTTCAATAACTTTTATTATCCTGTCAATATGTTCCGTGGCTCTTGGCTCAATTGTAGCTTTTTCGACATTCAGAACTTCCATATCATCATAGAATTCACTGATATATTTTTCGGCAAGTGCTAATGGATCGATGCCTAACTGATCGGCCCTGTTGATTATCTTATCATCAACATCGGTAAAATTTCTTACATAAGTTACGTCAAAGCCTTTTGCTTTTAAATAGCGCACTATAACATCAAAGGTCACAACAGACCTGGCATGTCCTATGTGACAGGAGTCATAAACAGTAGGGCCGCAAACATACATGCTTACCCTGCCGTCTTCGACAGGTTCAAATAATTCCTTTTTTCTTTTTAATGTATTGTAAATACGAAGAGTCATAGTTTTTGATAGTGCCTAAAGTATATTAAAGTATATTAAAGTGCCTAAAGTTAAGGAATGCGCCTCCGGCGCTGCCAATTTTAATCCTGCTAATTCAATTGCATAGTGCCAGAGCAAGTTTCTTGTAGTTTTGGGTTATCAATCAGCACGCCGAAGGGGTACCACATCTTTTGGCACTTTAGCTGACTTTAGGCATTTTAGGCATTTTCCCTGAGCAGCAC
>JABMRH010000020.1 GCA_013202725.1 Desulfobacteraceae bacterium | reverse complement strand
GGGAGAAATCTTTAACACCCGCGTTTTAACTGCAATAAGATTTCTCGCTTTGCTCGAAATGACAGCTTTGGGTAGTTTTCGTTCAGGCACTATTTAAGAGGCAGCGGAAAATCTAATGATTTTTCAGCCATTTTTCAAGACGTCTGATGCCTTCTTTGGTTGATACCCTCGGAACATAACCAAGATCTTTTTTTGCGGCGCTTATATCGAACCAGTGCGCTGTAGCGAGCTCCTCTGCCACAAAACGCGTCATCTGCGGCTCACCTGACAGATTGAATAATTTATAGCAAGCTTCAAGCATAGCCCCTATCACCCATGCGGTTTTCCGTGATATTGACCTCTTTACAGGAGCAAAACCCGCTGCTTTTAAAATATTGTTTACCATATCCCACAAGGGAACAGGTTCTCCCTGGCTTATAAAATAGACATTGCCTGAAAGTTTGTGATTTTCTTGCAATCTGTCCGCCGCGAGAATATGGGCATCAGCAGCATTGTCTATGTAGATTGTATCCACAAGGTTTTTGCCGTCTCCAACCATAACCAGCCTTTTTGCTCCGGCAATAATTCTCGGGACAAGATGGCTGTCATTCGGGCCCCATATTAAATGAGGTCTTAATATAATCGTCATCAAATCATCTCTTGCGGCATTTATAACATTTTGTTCGGCAATTGCTTTTGTTTTAGGATAATGAGCATAAAACTTATTTGAATAAGGAACCGATTCATCTACCCCCTCCATGTCTGTTCCGTTAAAGATAACACTTGGCGAACTTGTATGGACAAGTCTTGGAACCTTATGCTTAATGCAGGCAGCAATGACATTTTCAGTTCCTGTAACATTTGTCTTAAAATATTCGGAATAATCGCCCCAGACCCCTGCTTTTGCCGCAACATGAAAAACAAGATCCATGCCTTTGCATGCCCCTTCAACAGCATCTTTGTCGCCTATATCGCCTCGAACCTGCTCAACCCCCAGAGAGGCGAGCTCCTGGTAAAAGCCGCGCGAAAAGCTTCGGACATGGTCGCCTCTTTCCACAAGCAGCTTAACTATAGCGCCGCCTAAAAAACCTCCGCCTCCTGTAACCAGAATCTTATGCGCCGCACTCTTTTTTGCTCCTACTTGACTCATTTTGCCAACTTCTTCTCCGCCCACAGCGCCAGCTTTTCGCGAAAAATCTTTGAGTTGTGTCGTATATCAACAGGAAATGTTTTCTTAAACAGGATTGTATTAATATCTTTTGTCAAAGCGCTTTTCTTTGCCAGCTCAAAAAGCTCAACCATAAGCTGCTTTTTTTTACCCCCGCTATCTCGTGGTTCCAGCTCTATGCATATTACAGGCCTTTGTTTTGGCGGCGATCCTATGCCTATAAGGGCGCTTCGAAACACCCTCGGATGATTATTATAGATTGCCTCGCACGGAATGGTAAAAAGTGTGCCGTTTTCAGTAATCACGCGATGATTTTTACGACCGCAAAACCAGATACTTCCCTTTTTATCCATCCAGCCAAGATCTCCCATTCTGTGCCATATTCTGTCATTGTCTTTGATCTTTGAAAGCGCATCTGCACGGGTGTTGTTAAAATATTGTCTTGTGACAAGATCTCCGCTAACCGTAATCTCGCCGATCTCATTGTCGGAAACCATAAGGCTGTCCGACCATTTTTCAATCTGGTTATCGGTTATCTTAATAATGCGAACCTGTGTTCCCTCAAGCACACGACCAACGCAGATACCGAACCCCTGCTCGCTGAGTTTTCCGGTTTCAGAAAGGATTTCACTGCTGCTGATAGATATTACCGGCATAGCTTCGGTTGCGCCGTAAGGTGTGTGGATCTCTGCATCATCACGCAACATGGAGGAAAACCGCTCAATATTGGATGGAGATACAGGCGCTCCGGCTGAAACGACCCTTTTTAAAGATGGGAGTTTTATCCCTTTGCTTTTTCCATAGCATCCCACACGATTCAGCAGGGCAGGGGAGGCAAACATGTTTGTTGCGCCCTGGTTTATTATCGTCTCAATGATTTTTTCAGGATTTACGCGCGCTGGTTTTGTAGGATCCATATCAGGTATTACCGCTGTCATCCCCAATGCAGGATCAAACAGGGCAAAAAGCGGAAAGGTTGGAAGATCAATTTCATCCTCTGCTATATTGAAGTGGGATTTTATATGACGTATCTGGGCATCAAACATGCCGTGAGTATATACTACCCCTTTTGCAGGGCCTGTGCTTCCGGTTGTAAAGAGGATGGCCGCTGTTTCATCATGGGCGGTTTCAGCCGCGGCATACGATTGCCATGGAATCTGCCGGATATGTCGCAGAGTAAGCCCTCCCCAGAACCACCGCCTGCCTATTGTAATGCTTGTTTTTACTGTCCTGAAATATTTTGGAAACAGGACTCGAAGTGCGTGTGCAGCCGGAATACCTATAAAAGCATCTGGTTTGCTTTCTTTAAGGCACAGAAGCATGCGGCCTATTCCCATTCCCGGATCAACTACAACAGGTATTGCGCCTACTTTGAATATCGCAAATGTTAAGGAAAAAAATTCCGGCCCCGGTTTTACCATTAAAATAGTTCTTGTCCCGCGCGTAATCCCGGCCTTTTCCAGTCCGTGTGCCAGACAGTCAGATTCCCTGTCAAGCTGCTGAAATGTAAGATGAGAGTATGCAACCCTTTTGTATTTATCCCGCCCCACAGGATAGACAACAGCCCTTTTATATGGCTGCACACCGGCCATCTTTTTCAAATAAGACGAAATATTTACAATTTTGTTATCATTTTTCAATTGCATTTTTTTACTCACCGCAGAGCCGCAAAGATAGAGCTTTGCATAACCACTGTTTTTAGTCATTGCTTTGAAAAACCATCGTTATCTGTCATTTCGACCGTAGGGAGAAATCTTAATGAACTTGAATCATTCGGATTTCTCGTCGTTGACACTCCTCGAAATGACAAAATTCAAAGGTCTAGACTTAGTGTATAACCTATTACGATACGTGTTAAGTATCAAGTATTTGAAAAGACAGTTAAATAT
>JABMRH010000169.1 GCA_013202725.1 Desulfobacteraceae bacterium | reverse complement strand
GTTTTGGGTTATATGCTGGACGCTAAGGAGGTAAGATTATGACATACTATGGTGTTGCCCTTATCATCCTAGGGATTCTGGCCCTAGCGGGAATAATCTATGTTCAGATTGATAAGAAGCACTTGCAAAACAAAAAAAATTGAAAGAAGATATAAACCTGTTTCCAATTCTCACATCATTTCTTAATCTTTTCAATCCATTCTCAAAAGAACGAAATTCATGGCGAGTCACCCTCATGCCGAAATGTATTTTATTTCCTTTATCTGTAACTATTCAGCCACAGACTCACACAGATGAACGCAGATAGGTTTAAATACAAAGAAATCACAGATATTATTCTTAGAAGTTTTTATGAGGTCTATAATGAGCAAAGAAAAAATATCAGTGATGATCAGTGTAAATCTGTGGCTGAATAATTAAAACAAAGGGCACCTAAAATCCTATGACAAAGAATAAAAAACCCTGCATGTTGATGATTCTGGACGGCTGGGGAATCAACCCCAACCATAATGGAAACGCTGTTTATCTTGCCAAGACTCCCTGCCTGGACAGGCTGAAGAAAGAATATCCGAATACCAGCCTGCTGTGTTTTGGTGAAGCTGTGGGGCTTCCAAAAGGTGTAATGGGCAATTCCGAGGTTGGTCATCTAAATATTGGGGCAGGCAGGATAGTCTTTCAGGATTTACTAAGAATAAACACGGCAATTAATGATAGATCATTTTACGAAAATCATGCCATAAACTCCATAATATCCAGGGTAAAGGCTAACAATTCTGCGCTTCATATGATGGGGCTTGTTTCAGACGGAGGTGTGCACAGCCATCTTAATCATCTGTTTGCCCTTCTAAATATGGCTAAACAAAAGGGGCTTAGCCGGGTTTATATACATGTCATAACCGATGGCCGCGATACACTGTCCGACAGTGGAGCAGGATATGTGAAAGATCTGCAGGATTATATCGACTCTATCAATTTCGGCTTTATCGCGACTGTTTGCGGCCGCTTCTATGCTATGGACAGGGATAGCAGATGGGACCGTACGGAAAAAGCCTTCCGTTTGTACACACTGGGTGAAGGAATAAAAGAAAAAAGCCCTGTAGAAGCGGTAAAAAATGCCTATATGCGAAAGGAAACCGATGAATTTATCCGCCCAACCGTAATTACAGGCAAGGATGATAAGGCCCTGGGAACAATAAAAGATGGTGATGGAATTATATTTTTCAATTTTCGCGCCGACCGTGCCAGACAGATAACTCACGTCTTTACCGACCAGGTTTTTGATCCATTTAAAAGAGAACTGTTGCCAAAGCTTTGCGAATATCTCTGCATGACCTTATATGATGAAAAGTTTAATTTGCCTCTGGCTTTTCCCCCTGTTCATCTGGACAAAATCCTGGGACAGGTAATAAGCGAGCAGGGATTAAGACAGCTAAGAATTGCGGAAACAGAAAAGTATGCCCATGTAACCTATTTTTTCAATGGCGGAGAAGAAAAGCCTTTCTCGCTCGAGGATCGATGCCTCATCCCATCGCCACGCGAGGTGGCAACCTATGACTTAAAGCCGGAAATGAGCGCCCTGCTGGTGACCGAAGAGGTTATTTCACGCCTGCGATCAAATAGCTATGGCACCTATGACCTGATTGTTCTAAACTTTGCCAACATGGATATGGTGGGTCATACAGGGGTTCTTGAGGCTGCAATCAAAGCATGCGAAACAGTTGATGGATGTGTAAGGAAAATAGTCGATGAAATGCGGCTGATAGGCGGAGTTATTCTGATTATCGCAGATCACGGGAATGCAGAAGAAATGATAAATGAAAACGGCCATGTCCATACCGCCCACACACTCAATCCTGTTCCTTTTATATTAGTTGACGATAATTACAAGGATGCCAAGCTGAAATCCGGCATCCTTGCAGATGTTGCCCCTACAATCCTGAATATTTTAGAGATTGACAAACCAGAAGAGATGACCGGAAATTCTTTGATTAAAAATAAAAAATAATCACAGGCCCGCGACCTCTTTGCCGCAGTGCTTGCAGATTTTGGCTCTTTTTTTGATTATTTCAGCGCAGAACGGACATTCCCGTGTATAATATTTTTCATGTATCTTTTTGATAGCTTCATCGACCTGTTTTTGAATAAGCTCATTGCCGAATTTTACATTTCTGATTGGATCGATTGCCTCCAGGCTTCCAATATCACCGATCATCTCGGCTGCTTTAAGCCTGACCCTTGCCGGCTCTGCTGCATCTAAAAGCAGCCTTACTACCGTGACAGCATCCTTTTCTACATAACAGCCGGCAAGAATTGAAAACCCTTTCTTTATAGCCTCTTTCAACACCTCCTCTTGCATAACGACCTGTTCGTCAACAACCTGCCCTGCTCCGCCCAATTTACCGAATACCGGCATACATTCGAACTTCCCTGAACTGGGATAGCACATGCACCTGTAAGAAGCTTTATGGCCATAATCCTCCTGCACTTTATCCCACCCCTGAGTATATAATGAGCATTCATCATTAAAACATATAAACAGGTAAGGTTCGCCCCATCCAAGGCCATCGCCCATGGGAACAGAAGGCGCCTCCCATAAGTTCATCTCTTTCCCGCAGTGAGGACATTTTGGTTTTTCCTGAGATAGTATCTTTTCTAAAACTTGTTCCTTTGTTTCAAACGTCATTGGTTTTCCTCTAAAATTGACGGTTTCGTGACGCACCAGCCATTATCTAACATTTAATATAATACCCCCTTTGATCAAACAGGTCAATAATAATAACTGTAAACGCCTACAAAACCGGCAACAACGAAAAAAGATTTTGACATATAAATGCCCCTGCAATATAGACTGTGAGGGCATTTTATATATAGGCTGCATATTATGAAAAAATTTGTCTTGCCGGCTACAATTCTGACATTAATATTCTTATCTTTTATCACCCTCAACCCGGAAACCTCCATGGCCAAAGGAATTGACAGCTCAAGTCAATGTGTTAATTGCCATACAAACGTATCTAAACTGATCCGCCTTACTTGGGAGATTGAAAAGACCAGGCCAAAACCAGGCAAATCCGCTGAAACATCAGGGGAAGGGTGAGGAGGGCCTCTGGCTCCGTTGGAGCTATACGAAAAAATCTATGTTAATCCCTCTTTTTTAAAGACCGATCATGGTGAAATCGCATGTGTAACCTGTCATAAAGGGGATTCAAAAGATCCTGACTGGCAGACAGCACACAAGGGGATTGTCAGAGATCCAACCTTTCCTGATGCCGGCGATACATGCGGGGAATGCCATGAAGATATTGTGAAAACCGCTAAAAACAGCCTGCATTATACGTTGGCCCCTTTTAAAAAGATCATTGAAACGAGGGCCAACAAGCAGGATAAAAGTGTTTTTGAAAAGGTTTGCCTGGCAAAAGATAAACACTGCAACGCTTGTCACTCCAGTTGTGGTCAGTGCCATGTAAGCCGTCCTGATTACGCCAAAGGCGGCTTTCTGGCCGGTCATCTCTTCCAGAAAAAACCGTGTATGGACACAACATGTTCGATCTGCCACGGCGGCCGGGTGTACGGAGAATTTACCGGCTTAAACGACGAATATCCGGCAGATGTTCATTATGAGAAAGAGGAGATGACGTGCATGGACTGCCACACTGCAAAAGAAATGCACGCTGATGCCATAGGTGTGGTCACCAGATTCGATCTCCCTGAAAGGCCGAGGTGCGAGAACTGCCATAAAGATGTTGTGTCCAGAGAACCAAAAACAAAGTCGCATCGCATTCACAAAGATAAGCTCGCATGCCAAGTCTGCCATGCACAGGCCAATAAGAACTGTTTCAGATGCCATGTGGGAACTGATAAAAGAGGGTTTACCTTTTACAAGTCCGGAGAGACCAAAATGCTCTTTAAAATCGGACTCAACATAAACAAGACAAACGAGAGGCCCTATGACTATGTGGTTTTGCGCCATCCGCCGGCAGATCCGGGGCTGTTTGATTTTTATGTAAAGAATGGACTGGCGGATTTTGATAAGCTTCCGACCTGGAAGCTTGATACACCCCACAGTATTCAGCGGATAACCCCGCAGAACAAGACCTGCAATAATTGTCACGGCAACGAGTCTTTATTTTTGCGAAAACAGGATGTAACCAAATGGGAACAAAAGGCCAATGCCGGTATAATTGTTCCGGATAATAAGATTCCAAAACCTGTAAAAGAAAAAGCTGCCAAACAGGGATCAGGTTAAAGTAATTATCTGTTTTATCAAGCTCTTAACACTTAACACTTAACACCTAACACTTAACACTTAACACATTTCGTAAAAAAGGAGGAAGAAATGAAGCACATTAAAAAAACACTGGTATTATCATTGGCGCTTGTTTTTATTTTGAGCGGGCTTGCCTTTGCAGGATTCGCTTACAAGGTAAAAAAGGCTCATATCGGTGGCGATGTCACACCATCGCAGGCCTTTGAGATGATCGAAAAAGATCCTGGTCATACCTTTTTAATTGATACCAGAACACGCGCCGAATATCAGTTGATCGGCCACCCAAAAGGGGCCTGCAATATCCCTTTGCAATTCTGGACCGGCAAGTTTGGGGAAAAAGAATATGAAAATGCCGCTAATCCTGATTTTGGCAAGGATCTTCTGGCCCGGTTCAATCCAAAGACCGACACATTGCTGTTTATATGCCGGAGCGGCAGCAGGAGCTGCGCTGCATGCAACGAAGCGGTTAAGGCAGGATTTGCCGAAGGCAAGGTGTTTAATGTAATGGGCGGTTTTGAAGGCGGCAAAGTAAAATGCAAAGCGAGCGTTTACTCAGGCCAGCGCAAGTTAGGCGGCTGGCACAACGAAGGACTTCCCTGGGCATATCATATGGACAAAAAACTGGTCTATCAACCTGATCTCGCAAATTGAAAAACGCCTCCCAAGTCATTGCGAGGAGCGAAGCGACGTGGCAATCTATTCGTAATTACAGACAATTTTAGATTGCTTCACTGCGTTCGCAATGACAGTATGCGTATTTTTCAAAGGTCTAAACGATTAAAGGCTCACACTGACACAAGTGTGGGCCTTTATTGTTAAGCGCCTGCCGGCATCTCCAATCCAAAAAATAATCTTGCCAAAAAATCGAAGCAATGCGATAATTTTTAAGATGGAACGTATTGCAGAACAAGACAGGTTTCGCCAAATCAGCAGGGTCTTATGGATTGTCTTGATCCTGAACTTTGGCGTTGCGGCTGCCAAGCTGTTTTGTGGTTGGTTGACGAATAGCGCCAGCATCATGGCAGATGGCTATCATTCATTCTCCGACGGTTCATCCAATGTTATCGGCTTGCTCGGCATATGGATGGCTTCCAGACCCAGAGATGAACGCCACCCTTACGGTCATGCCAAGTATGAGAGCCTTGCCTCAGCAGGCATTGCTCTGCTCCTTTTTCTGGTCTGTTTCAATGTTCTGAGCGACTCGATAGAACGCTTCTCGCATCCTGTCCAGCCTGAAATTGACACGGCAAGCTTCGTAGTTATGGCGATTACCTTGCTGGTTAATATTGTGGTTATGCTATATGAGCGCAATAAGGGCCGCTTGCTCCAAAGTCAAATATTGATATCCGACTCACTCCACACAGCGTCAGATATCTTTACGACCTCTTCCGTAATAATTGGCCTTTTAGTCATTCGGGCGGGATATCCAATCGTCGATCCTGTAATAGCATGTTTAATTAGTATATTTATCGGCTACGCAGGGATTAGTATCTTTAAAACAAGCTTCAAAATATTAGTCGATGCAGCGGCTGTTGATAAAGAACAGATAAAAACCATAGCCATGGCTATAAACGGCATTGAACATTGCCACAAAATAAGAAGCCGGGGTTGGGAGGGATATATCCACGTTGATATGCATTGTCATATCAAGCGCCATATGTCTTTAGACAAGGCGCATAAGATAGCTCATTTAGTCGAAGATAAAATCAAGGAAAATATCCATGGCATTGAGGATGTTACCATCCACATAGAACCATACCGGGATAAATGAAAAAAATCAGACAGGATATACTTGACACGGTTATAACTTGCGTTTCCGTCATTCCGAACGAATGTGAGGAATCTTAAGATTTCTCTCTTCAGTCGAAATGACAAATAAGCTCAATTTGAGACAGTGCATAGTATATCTGTTTTACGGCGTTGCATCAATATTTAAAAGATGCCCCATCTTAAGTTTCTTGCACTCAAGATACGACCGGTTAAACTCGTTAGGCGTTATTTCAATAGACACCTGCTCAACAATGCTTAAGCCATAACCTTCAAGCCCAATAAGTTTTTTAGGATTGTTTGTAAGCAACCTCATCTTTCTTACACCTATATGCGCAAGAATCTGGGCGCCTATACCGTAATTTCTCAGATCAGATTTAAACCCGAGTTTTTTATTTGCCTCAACAGTGTCAAGGCCCTGATCCTGCAATGCATAGGCTTTCAACTTATTTACAAGACCTATTCCCCGTCCCTCCTGCCTGATATATAGGAGCACACCGGCCCCCTCCTTCTCGATCATTTCCATTGATTTATGCAGCTGATCTCCACAGTCGCATCTGAGAGAACCGAATATATCGCCTGTCAGGCATTCAGAGTGGACCCGGACCAGAACAGGTTTGTCCGGATCGATAGTTCCCTTTACCATGGCAATATGGAGCAGGTCATCAACTTCATTTTCATACACAATAGCCTTGAATTCACCTGCATGCGCTGTGGGAATGATTGTTTCCGCTGCTGCGCTAACAAATGATTCGGTGCGCATACGGTATTCAATGAGATCTGCGATGGTGCATATCCCAAGGCCATGTTTTTCGCTGAATTTCTCAAGGGAAGGCATTCTGGCCATGGACCCATCGTCATCCATAATTTCGCAAATAACTCCGGAAGGTTTTAAACCTGATAAACGGGAAAGATCTACCGAACCTTCTGTCTGGCCTGCCCGCACCATAACACCGCCCCGCTTAGCTCTTAAAGGGAATATGTGCCCCGGCCTGACAAGATCATCCGGTTTGGCATTATCAGCAATTGCTGTAAGGATTGTAGTTGCACGGTCAGCAGCGGAAATTCCGGTAGTTACACCTTTTCTTGCCTCTATTGACACGGTAAAACCGGTATGGAACTGCGAGGTGTTATGGTCAACCATCAGCGGAAGGTCAAGAGAATCAACCTTCTCCGCGGTCATTGCAAGGCATACAAGCCCTCGTCCATATTTTGCCATAAAGTTGATAGCCTCCGGCGTAACCTTTTCGGCAGCAATCATAAGATCACCCTCATTTTCACGTTCCTCATCATCAACGAGGATAACCATACGTCCGGCCCTTATATCTTTAATGGCATCTTCAATTGCAATAAGCGGCATAATTTCTAATTATCTCCATGTTTCTATAAAAAACCGGTTTTTGTCAGAAACTGCATATCAACAGACGGCTGCCCGGTTTCTTTCTTTATATTGTTAGCGGGTTTTTTTGCAATAAAATTTTCAATATACTTTCCAATCATATCTGTTTCAATATTAACATGATCGCCTGTTTTTTTTATACCCATTGTTGTAAGTTTTGCTGTATGAGGAATAATGCTTACATCAAAACAGTCACGACTGCGGTTGTTAATGGTAAGGCTTATACCATCTACTGCAACCGAGCCTTTCGTTATCATATAACGTGATAAAAATTCCGGCACATCAATAACGACAATTATTGCATTGCCTGTTCTCTTTTTTCCTTTAATTATGCCGATGCCGTCAACATGCCCTGAAACAAGGTGCCCGTCAATACGATCAGAAAGACGAAGGGCTCGCTCAAGATTAACACGGTCTCCGATTTTTGCCATGCCAAAAGTTGTCTTAGCAAGTGTTTCCGGAGAGATATCGACCTCAAAACGTCTTCCTGCCATAACAATTACTGTCACACAGGCGCCGCTTACCGCAATACTATCTCCGATTTTAGTTTTATCAAGAGGAAAGTCGGCATCTATCAACAAACGTTTACCCCGGTTAGATGGACGTATTGCTGTAATTATTCCAAGGCCTTCAATTATTCCTGTAAACATATAGATGCATCCGTTAGTCAGCAACCATTAACCGTTAACAGTTAACAGTTAACGGTTAACGGTTAACGGTTAACGGTTGATCAAAACATAAAAGCAAGAGACCCAAAAGATTGATGATTGCTTGGAATCGCTCCTGCCTGTGCCAACACGGCAGACAGGTCGCTCTATCTTTTCAATCGACACTCGTCAATCGACAATCGACAATCCTCTGACTTCTGATCTCTGACCTCCGACTTCTGATCTATTATTTTATATGGCGATCAATCAGCTCAACCAAATCAACAACCTCCATCTTCCCTTCCAGACCGCTTGTCTTGATGGCATCTTCAATATTGGCCATACAAAAGGGGCAGGCTGTCACGATCACAGTTGCGCCGGCCCCATTTGCCATCTCAACCCTCAACTGCCCCATCCTTCTTTCCTCTATGGGTTCATAAAAAAGCATCAGGCCGCCGCCGCCACAGCAGAAGGAACGGTCTCTGCTTTTGTCCATCTCAACCCTTGTTATGCCCGGGATAGCGTCTATCACATCCCTCGGCGTATCATAAATCCCATTATGCCGTCCCAGATAGCACGGATCATGATATGTGTAAACTGCGGAACTGTCTTTCACGCCATTTAGCCGGATAGCGCCGGACTTTATTTCCCTTGCAATCACCTGGCTTATATGTTCCACCTGCGGAATATCTTTATAATCATTCTTTAAGGAGTTAAAAGCATGCGGG